>JANYLD010000168.1 GCA_025363835.1 Armatimonadota bacterium | reverse complement strand
GAGACGATGACCAACGCCCATTCCGCCCGAGACTGGGCTCTCCAGACCCTCAAAGATGAAGGCGCCGTAGCCAAACACTTCGTCGCCGTCAGCACGAATGCCGAGGCCGTCGCCAAGTTCGGAATCGACACTACAAACATGTTCGGATTCTGGGACTGGGTTGGCGGTCGCTACTCCATGGACAGCGCGATCGGCCTCTCCACCATGCTCGCCATCGGCCCCGACAACTATCGCGACATGCTCGCCGGTTTCCACGAGATGGACGAGCATTTTCGCACCGCGCCGCTTCCTCAAAATATTCCCGCCCTCATGGGCCTTATCTCGATTTGGAACAACAACTTCCTCGGGGCCGAAACAGTCGCCATCCTCCCCTATGAGCAATACCTAAAGCGCTTCCCCGCCTACCTCCAGCAGCTCACCATGGAAAGCAACGGCAAGCACGTCACGCTGGACGGCCACCACGTCACTTACGAAACCGGCCCAATCTACTGGGGGGAGCCGGGCACGAACGGCCAGCACTCCTTCTATCAAATGATTCACCAGGGCACCCGTCTCATCCCTTGCGATTTCATCGGCTTCGCCGAGTCCCTCAACCCCCTCGGCCGTCATCACGACCTCCTCATGGCCAACGTCATCGCCCAGTCCGAAGCGCTCGCGTTTGGCAAGACGACCGAGGAAGTGGAAAAAGAAGGCGTCAACCCCGCTCTGGCCCTCCACCGAACGTTCGAAGGCAACCGACCCAGCAACACCTTCCTCTTGCAAAAGTTGACCCCTGCCGCCCTTGGAAAACTCGTCGCCATGTACGAGCACTCGGTTTTCACCCAAAGCGTCATCTGGCAAATCAACGCGTTTGATCAATGGGGTGTCGAACTAGGCAAAGTCCTGGCCGGCAAGATTATCCCCGAGCTAGAAAGTGATGCCGCCCCTGAGTTGAAGCACGACACTTCCACCAACGCCCTCATCGAGCGGTACAGAAGCATGAAAGGCACCGTCGAATTCAAGTCCGGTCCGGGGAGCCCGCTTTAGCCCTTGTGGCATTGTTATAGGGATCAATGGCGTTACCTAGCGGCACAATAACGTTCCTGTTCAGTGACATCGCGGGCAGCACGCCGCTCTGGGAGCAAGTGCCCCATGCGATGGCGCGGGCCCTGCAAATTCACGACGCGATTGTAAGGGATTCCATCGAAGTGCAAGGCGGTCACGTCTTCAAAACGGTCGGCGACGCTTTTCACGCTGCGTTCGAGCGAGCTGAGAACGCAGTTCTCGCGGCAATTCTTGCCCAAAAGACCCTGTTGGCGACCGACTGGGGAGAGATTGACCAACTACCTGTCCGAATGGCTCTCCATACGGGGAGTGCCGACCTTAGAAACGAAGACTATTTCGGTCCTACGGTCAACCGCACGGCAAGGGTCCTCGGCCTCGCCCATCCAGGGCAAGTTCTGGTCTCCCATGCCGCGGCCCAGCTGCTTGCCGAACATCATAACCCTGACGTGAGCCTTTTGGACCTCGGAGAGTTCGAGCTTCGCGGGATGTCGCGTCGGGAGAAAATCTATCAGCTCGTTCACCCTGGGCTTGAGTTTGAATTCCCGCTTCTCAGGCCGGCCACCGTTGCGCCGACGAACCTCCCGCCCCAACTGTCGACTTTTATCGGACGAGATCGCGAACTGGCGGAGGTTCTTTCGGCATTGCGCAAAAGCAGGCTGGTCACCCTCACCGGTTCCGGTGGCTCTGGTAAAACCCGTCTGTCCATTGAGGCCGCAGCGGAATGCATTACGTCCTTTCCGGACGGCGCGTGGATCGCGGAACTTGCGTCCATTGCGGAAGGACACCTTGTCAATCGCTCCGTCGCCTCCGCTCTCGGCGTGGCCGAGCAGGCGGGCCGCTCCGAACTCGATACGCTCTGCGAGGGATGCAGACCTAAAAAGCTGCTCCTAATCCTCGACAACTGTGAGCACGTTTTGGACGCATCAGCCGAAGTAATTGAAGCCATCATTCGGACGGCCCCCAACGTGCACGTCTTGGCCACCAGCCGGGAAGCAATCGGTATTTCCGGCGAAGTTGTTCTTAGAATTCCCTCTATGGCCCTTCCGCCCCCTGGTGCAACCTGCAAAGCCACGGACCTTGACCGCTTTGACGGCACCAAGCTTTTCGTGGAGCGAGCCATCGCTTCAGACCGCAATTTTGCAGTGACGAACGAAAACTGCGAAACCATCATTCAGATATGCCGCCGTTTGGATGGCATCCCACTTGCAATCGAGTTGGCCGCTTCTCGTCTTCGAGGCATGGCTGTCGGGCAACTTGCGGGAGGTCTCGATGACCGGTTTAGAATCTTAACTGGTGGAAGCCGTACAGCAGTTTCTCGCCAGCGCACCCTCCGGGCTTTGATCGATTGGAGCTATGACATCCTTTCTGACAAAGAGCGCACGCTTCTGAGATCGCTTTCCGTGTTCACCGGCGGCTGGACGCTAGAAGCGGCTGAAGCGGTGGGGTTTACCGGGAACATAGAGCAATCTGAAATCCTCAATCTGCTCTCCGCGCTAGTTGAAAAATCCCTGTGTTCGATTGAACCTCTTGCCAGTGGGGCTGGGCGCTATCGTCTCCTAGAAACGATCAGGCAATACGCCGCCGACAAACTTGCCGAGGCAGGAGAAGCCGCAGATGCGCGTACTCGCCATATGAAGTTCTTCGAATCCCTTTCAAAACCTTCGAACGCTTGGACTGCGAACGATCCAGGAGCCACCGCGCTGTCTCTGTCCGGGCATTTAACTAGCACGATCCAAGTTGACGACTCCGCATTTCAAAAGACCTACAACCGTGTCATTGCCGATTGGGACAACATTCGAGCCGCAATAGAATGGGGTCTCGAGACCGACGTTCCTACAGGCCTCCAAATCGCCGTTTGCCTGATTGGGGTGTACGAAAGATTCGGTCGGATCCTTGAAGGCAGCGACATCATCAGTCGAGCAATTACCGCATCGCAATACCTCGGCGACAGTCATGCCGGACTCCTCGCTCATTTCTGTGGAGCTCGGCTCGCTTTTCGTAAAGCAGACATGGAGCAAGCCTTCGTACTTGCAGAAAAAGGCATCGCAATTGGCACTGCCATCAATGATCTGGTAGGCACTGCTCTATCAAAGAGCATCATTGCCAACATATACGCCAGCCGGGGCGACGATGAGGCCGCACGAGAAGCTTATCTGGAGGTTCGAGAGGTGGGCATCGCGACACAAAACGCGCAACTACAAGCTCGCAGCACTTACGGTCTCATGCTGCTGGCTCGCGGACGCGCTGACTTCCTGGAATTCAGCAGCCTTCTCGATGAGGCGGAAACGCAGTTTACAGAAGCTGGTATGACTTTGTGGGTTCGCTGGACTCGGTCCTACCGGGGATCTTATGCCGAAGAAACCGGGGACCTTGCCGCCGCCGCCCGCGTGTATCGAGAAGTTCTTTCCGAAGTTGGTCAAGCAGTCGGTATCGAGGGCATATGGCATTGGGAATGCATTGCGAGGGTCGCAACGCTTGCCAGCCTGCCTGAACCTGCAGCCATGCTCTACGGGGCTGCCGAAACTCACCGTAAGCGAATGGGATGGCCCGTTCAACCAAGCGAGCGTGATCGCAACGACCGAGCTAGAACAGCCGCCGAACTGGCTCTTGAAGCAGCTTATCAGCACAAATACGCGGAAGGGGCTTCCCTAACCTACCAAGAGGCTACCGACCTCGGACTTTCGACTGCGGCCAAAATAGCTGGACTTCCGCCATAGCCGACCGGGAAGATCACCAAAGACGACGCGGGCCCCTCCGATCGATTCCTCCCCGGCCCTCCGCCTAAACCTAACTCGCCCCCAACTCCCCCTCCTTTGGGACGCCGAACACGACAAAACTTGAGGAATCACTCCGGAACGACGGGCTTTCGATGCTTCCCAAACAAAACGCACAGCCGCTCCGACCCTAAGGCGCTGATCAAGAGCCGCTCCTTCTGGTTCCCAAGCAACTGGGCCGTCCAACTGGTAAACCCGCCATCCCCAAGGGACATCTCCTCGCCGGTGCCATCGAGAACTCGAATATCCAAACTGGCGGTCTGGTAATAGTTCCGCGCAGTTGTCCTTTCCCGGTCAAACCCGAACTCTACATCCGGAAACTCGCACCTCAAAGGCTCAACAACGGCTTCCCCTAACCGCCCTTCCAGATCACCGCGCAGGTCGGTCAGAAACACGCGCACCGCTTCAATCCCCGGCCAGATCAAACGCAAGGCACTCAACAACCGCAAATGAACGTTAATCTGCTCGCACAGCTCCCCAAATTCAAACCCGTGCGAACCTGAATCACGCCCCGCCGAGCACAATCCAAAGACCCTGAAATGCGCAAAACTGATCGGTCCGGAAATCCCCTGAGCGCGCAACAGCCGGTGGCTGGAACAGAGCCGGACAATAGCGCCAGAAGAACGCCGCACAGCGCATTCGAGAGCCATCACATTGGTAAGATCTGACACAACTTCGGAGCTACGGACCGTCGCAACAACCTTGTTTTGACTCACCGTCCCCACCGCCGAAACAGTCCCTAAAGGACACACGGGGGACAACTCAACAGGTTCAAAAGCGGGAGTCGCCACAGAATAAGCCAGCCGGTCAAACTCCAGCGCATCTCGAGGGTCAGCCGCCGCCAACCGCGAGAAGCGATCTTCCTTAAATCGCTTCAACAGTCCCGCTGGTGTCACCTTGGCCGCACGCCGCCCCGCCACCTCCATGAGAAGCGACTGTAGATCAGAGGGAGACAACCTCTCCACCAAAGCCTCCAGCACCCCCGACCCCTTTACTTCCCCCAGAATCCGATTAAGATGCGCTTCTGGCATAAGAACGGCAGTTTACAAGCCTGAAAACTTCCTAGCGGGACAAGGGACCGAAGTGCGATGCTGTCGGGAAACGGGCACGCACTCTCCGGGTTAAAGCAGAGACGGACGGAGGCAAGGGTTTAAGAGCGGGGGTTTCGGGCCTATAAGCCCTTAGCCAATAGGGGCTGCCTTAAACGCCCTATGGCGGGGGTAGGTCAAGGGGGCGCATACGCGGGCATGGAAACAGCGCGGAGCCGTCAACATCAACCGCGACTAAAGGCAAGTCGAAGCTACTTCTTCTTGCCTTTAGTCTTATCGTCGGCCTTAGTATCCATGAATTTGCCGGACTGCGCCTTAGCCTGCTTAGCCTTGTGCGCGTCGTTGGAACCAGATGATTTCTTCTTTGGTGTCTTATCGCCCATGTCAAACCAGTATGCGCTTATTTTAGGGAAGTAAATCGTCAATTGTAAGTCGTAAATCGCCCGATAAAAAGCCGACAACAGTTCGCAAGTCCGAGATCCGTGGATCCCAGATCCGCGATCAGACTCCCTTCTTCCGAATCCTCTGGCTGTTAAGGCTCTTCTCCTGCGGCTTTGACGAAGCCTGCTCAATTTCCTTAGAACCTTCTTTCGGCTCCTTCAACTTCTGCACCGCTTCACGGATTTCTTTCTTTGAGGGACGCTTCATTCCTTCAAGGTACTCCATTTGGAATCCGTTTGGGAGTGCGAGAGCTTGCTCGCGCCTTTCCTCGTTCCAACTAACAGCAAAGCTCACGTAGAACGCCCGGGCAAGCGCGAGCAAAGCTTGCACACTCCCAAATAACCTCACGCGAACCGAACTCGATCTATAAACCAGAACGCGCCCGCCAAGGCGATCATAATCGACCCCGTCCATACCACTCGATAACTCACCTTCGGCTTAACCCGCGCCAAATAAGCCAACACCGGCGTCACCGCCAACACAATCGAAGCCTGCGCACACTCCACGCCGATATTGAAGGAAGCCAAGGCCCAACCCAACGCAGCGTGCGGTATTCCAGCCTCCGTTAAGCCCCCGGCAAACCCAAACCCGTGGATCAAGCCAAACCCAAACGCGATCAAAGGCCGCCAGTCCTTCCCTTCCTTGCGCTGCCGTAGATTTTCAAACGCTACGGCAACAATCGACAGCGCGATCAAAGGCTCGATGTATCGACTAGGCGGCGACCAAAGCCCCGTTGCGGCCACCGTCAGTGTAATGGAATGGGCAACCGTAAACGCGGTCACCGTCTTCAACAACGCCTTCAAACCACCACCAAGCAAGATCAAGCCAAATATAAAAAGGATATGGTCCGGTCCGGTAAAGATGTGCATGATCCCCAGTCGCCAGAACTGGCTGATCACGTGCAACGGACGCTCTGCAACCATCCGCGCCCCGCCGGCACCAAACACATAGGTAGGGTGCGTGGCATCCACCAGCGTTTCCTCGACGTCCTGCCCCTCCTTGGTCACACTCACAATCGTCCGAGACCCGTTGTCCTCCGGGAAAAGGCGGTGCGCCACGGAGAACGTCTTGATCACGCCCGGGTAAGACGCCCGCCAATAAGCCACACCAGCAGAAGAATCAACAACAACGTCCGGCTTAGAAGCGACAAACGGCTGCCCATTCACCACAAGTGCCAACCGCGCCGCTATCTGAGATCCAGGATCCCCGGCGCCGAGTTTGGCCAGATGAACCTGAACCGCGACAACCGCTGAGCCGCCCTTCATTGCGATCCCGATCCCAGATAGCTGAGGGTCGTGCGCCCAAGAGAAAACGCCCAACGCTAATGCCGCCAAACAAAGCAGAACCCGCCTCATTAGCCCTTCAAATCTCCCAACCGGGTCAGTTCTGCCTTAGCCATCGCCCCCTGCCCGTACTGAAAGTCCGGGTTCACCGCAACAGCCTCACCCAGCTCTTGCCGAGCCAGCCCCGCGTTGGCCAAGGAAGCATCGATCAGGCCCGCGTGATAGAACATCTTGGCGTCCATCGTGCCCCGCGCCAGCGCCTTCGCCATGAACGGCTTAGCCTCACGATCCCGCCCCATCTGATGCAGGACCCAGGCCATCGTGTCGAAAGCATAAACATCCTGCCGCGAGATCATGTCCTTCTTGGCCGCGACCAAAGCGTCCGGCAAGTTCTTCATGTGGTCCGCGCAGTACATGGCGTAAAGCCGGTCGTGCGTGTGAGGCTTCAACTTAGGCATCGAGGAGGGATCGCGCAAGAACTTATACATTTCCGGGTGCGAAACCTCGTCCACCAAGGTCGCATACTTGGCCGAGTCCTCCGCGTCGTGCTCGCCGTCCGCGATGTCCTCTAGCAAACACGCAACCTCAACGGTGGGCGTAATCCCTACCGATTTTAATGCCCAAGACTTCGCCTCCTCCAAATTGCCTTGCGCTGCGTCGATCCGAGCCAAAAAGCCCATCGACTTAAAATCATGCGGATTAGTCTCGACCGCCTGGTTGAACTGGGCCACCGCCTCCTCGTTCTTCCCTTCGTCAGACAGAGTCTTCCCGTAAGTCAAGTGGAACCATGCGTCCGCTTCCCTAGACATATCCCAGTTCCGATCTGCCTTGTAAGCAGCCTGCGCCAAGATCGAAGCCGCATCCGCCGTCTTTCCATCCAACTCGAGCAGCTTCGCCTTCAAAGCCATCCCGTTCAGACCGGTCGAAGCCAGGTTGTACCGGTCGTATTCCTTCCAAGCCTGGTCGTATCGCCCCAACTCCACCAAGATCTCGGCGTGGAGCTCATGGGCAGAAATGTTGGAGGGATCAATCTTCATCCCATCCTCCGCAGCAAACAGCGAGTCTTGAAATCGGTGCTGCTCCAAGATCGCCTTAGCCAGCCGTAGCGCGCCATTAATATTGTTCTTCCGCCGCAAAGCCAGCGACTTCCGCGCCGCCATCTCCGCCTTAACCGCTAGGGCATTGTCATCCGTCTGCCGGGCCAAATTCAAATAAGCGGCCGACAATTGCGACCACCCAATAGCGCCAGCCGGATCACGCACCACCCGTGCCTCATTCCAAGTCACTTCCTTGGCCGCAATCGTCGGGTCATAAGGAGTGCGCAACACCCCACCCGAGGTCGTCGCCACTTGCAGCCAATTGCACCCGCCGAGTGCGAGTATCAGAATTCCGAAAGGCAAATACTTCTTCATAACTTCTCTCTCCGGTCCGGTTTGGGAGTGCGAGAGCTTGCTCGCGCTTTTGCTCGCTGTCGCAGACAGCAATGCCGACATAGCAAGGTTGCAAAAGCGCGAGCAAGCTCGCGCACTCCCAAATGATCAGCTCTGAGGCGGCCCCAGATAGGGGAACGTGTTCGAGAAGTGCTTCCCGCTCGCGTCCACATGGTCCGAGGTCAGGGCAGGAATCTCCTTCCCATCATCCGGAGCCAGCGACAGGGCCGAGACGGTGTTTCCAAAGATCACACCCAGAGAAATGTCGACGATATCGTCGCCCAGTGCCCGGCCGCCAAATGTGCCACCCGTGGCTCCGCCCGTCTCCACGCCTAGGTAAGCAGGCGTCGTTTTGGAGAGATCGGCGATCAGCACATCCGGAACAAGAACTGCCTTAACAACATCGGTCGTCGCCTGAGATCGCCCTGCTGCAGTCGTCATAAACGTCTGAATGTCGTTCGCCAGTTGCGTCGAGTCGTCCTTAGGGGAGTCCATGTTATTGACTGCGTGCCGATTGTTCGCTACCGTCGCAAACACTTCGTTCACCGCGGGCCGCCCGAGGCGGTCGACCTGAGTCCAGTGCCGAGTAAGAAAGCTCCCGCTCCCACTGCTTCCGCCGCAACCGGTAAGAACAGCCACTAAAGCGAGGCCCACAAGAGAGAGGCTGATGTGAGTCTTCATGTTAATTGGTCTCCTTGCTGGTCGTGCACCAAAGCCCGACCTTGGTGCCGCTGGCCCCCTCGATCATCGTCTTCGGTAGCTCCACAACGATTGAAAGCACGTTGTAGTGGCCGTTGGAAAGGAAGTCGATGCCCGGATTTCGGAACGTCGCCGCCTGAGGAGCATCAGGATTGGCAACGGCGATCCCGTTGACCGGGGTGGCTCGGTCCGGCAGGATGGTAAAGAACTGCTCCAAGTCGAAGAAGAATGGATCTTCCCGGACGCCGCAGAACACCTTCGCGCCGTTGGTTAGAGTGAACGTGTTGTTAAACGTCCCAACCGTCCCGTCGGCTGCCATCGCCTTGGAAGTTGTGCCAGTGACCGCCGGCTTAACCGGGCCCGAGATGAAGCACTTCTGAGTTGCGCCCACTCCGGTGAAATGAGCTTGGATCACGAGATCCTCCACGTTGTCGCCCGTATTGTCGATCTTAAACTGATAAAGCACGTTCGGATCAAAGCTCCGCGTGCCGATTTCAGCAGGTGTTATGAGCGGACTGGCGTCCATCACCAACACAACCTTGGTCGGGTCCGAAGGGCTCGGAAATAGGTAAACGTCAGACAAGTCCTGGCCAGGATTGGCCGCGTTGTCCGGCGTGTCCGCATGGTCGGAACCGCGCGCATGCCGCACCAGCGCCAGTGGCATAAATACCACCCCCGCCGCAGCCAGCACGAATCCCAATTTGATGCTGTTTCTCATGAATTATTCTCTCCTCACGTCCGCCGGCTCGTCACCGTCGTTCCGCTATTGCGGGCCATCCATGCCCTGCAGGTAAGGGGAGTGTGAGGGGCGAAACTGCAACTGAGAAGCATTTAGCCCATCTGTTCAGGAGTTGTTCATATTTCCGAGCCCTGCCCCTTGCGCCGACGTTTTGTGCTTCTCCCTTGCCCGATGTTTGTCCGGGGACCCGGCGTCGATCAAGCATTGAGCGGCTTAACCTCGGCAGAGACCGAGGAGGAGAATGGCAGACACCACAAGCTAGACACGAAGAAGATGGAGCGACGGCAGACCACTGAATTCCCCTGCGCGCGCCTCCGCTAATCCCCCGCGTCCTCCCGGTGAAATCCGGAAACTGCAGAAAGACCGAGCACCCAAACGCACCCCAATGTCCATTTACCGCAAGCAAAAGGAACCAGGCGCCCATAGTATTGGCGTATGATCGAATTGATGTGTCGCGTCCCCCACCCCCGCCTGCTCTTCGGAGCGCTATTATTTTCTAGTCTGGGCTTAGCCCAAGCCCAAAACGCCCCCCAAGCCGCCAAGCAAGCGCTCCCGCCCGCCGCCGCGCCTCAAACGCCAGCCGACAAGGATAAAGCCAAGGAGCCTGAAAAGCCCAAAACTATTGAGGAAGTGACCAAGGACTTCAAGAAGATGGAGGGCATTGTCACCCTCTACCGGCAGACCAAGGAAAAGAAGGACACGGTCTACATGGAGGTCCCCGAGACGCGGCTGGACAAGATGATGCTTATCCAGATCACGGCCGCTTCCGGCCTCGGCGATACCTCGGCCTTCGTCTTCCACGGCCAACCGATCTCCGACAACGCCGTCAAGTTCCACAAGGTGGATGACACGAGGATTCAACTCCTCCAGCCCAACCTCGCCCACCGAGGCTACACTCGCGAGTCCCAGATCGGAATCCAGCGCAGCTTCCCGGACACCGTCGTCGGCGTCTTCGACATCGTTGCAAAGCAGGACGACCGAAAGAGCGTCCTGATCGACGTCTCCGATTTCTTCCGATCCGACGTGGCCGATCTCAGCTCCACGGTTGAAGGATTTGGCGGCAGCGGATTCGGCCTAGACCCGAGCGGAACGCGCATCGACACGGTTAAAGATTTTCCAGATAACTTCGTGGTCCGCACGGTCTATCAACTTCGCCGCAAAGGCTCGCCGATGTCCGGCGATCCCAAGTCGGCTCCATGGGCAGTTTCGTTCAACGTTTCGGACATCCCAGTCGACAACGGCTACCGACCCCGTCTCGCCGATCCTCGAGTTGGCTACTTCATTACCAACTACGAAGATCTGACCGACGCGAGCCAGGAGTTTGACGCCAACGTCAACTACATCGAGCGATGGAACCTGCAGAAGGCGGATCCCACCCTCGCCCTGTCACCTCCCAAGAAGCCGATAGTGTTCTGGATCGACAACGCCGTGCCCAAGGAGTACCGAGACGCCGTCCGACGAGGCATTCTCGCTTGGAACCCGGCATTTGAAAAGGAAGGCATCAAAGATGCCATCCAGGTCAACCAGATGCCTGACGACGCCGATTGGGACATCGCCGACCTCCGCTACAACGTGGTCCGCTGGACCACAGGCATGCCCTTTGCCATCGCTCTCTTTAGAGCCAACCCGATGACGGGAGAGATTCTGAATGCGAGCGTCAACATGGACGCCGGCTTCGCCGCCGCGGGTTCTTCTCAGTTCGACAACGTGGTCAACCCAACCGGCGACACACCCCAGCTTCCAGCCGAGATTCTTAAGAAATGGTCGCCCATGCTTTGCGACATGGAGGCGGAAGGTCGCCAGGTGCAAGCCATCGGCATGGTCGCGGCAGACGTGCTCACCCCGAACTTCACCGAAGACGACCGCAAGGGACTCATCCAGCAGTACATCCAGTCCGTCGTAACCCACGAGGTCGGGCACTGCATGGGCTTGCGCCATAACTTCATCGCCAGCACCGAGTTGACCATGGCCCAACTTGGCGACCAATCAGTCGTCAGCAAGCACGGCGTCTCCGCCTCCGTCATGGACTACGATCCGCTCAACGCCGGCGCTATTGGCAAGAAAGGCGTTGACTACTACGCGCAAACCATTGGCACCTACGATTACTGGGCGATCGACTACGGGTACCGCCCGATCAACGCGGAAACGCCAGAAGGCGAGGTCTCCACTTTGAAGACCATCGCTTCACAGGGCAGCACTCCTGGCCACCTCTATCAAAGTGACCTTTCAGCCGACGACATCGACCCATACGTGATCCGATTCGACGAGTCGAGAAACCCTCTCGACTACCTCGAAAAGATGAGCAACTACGGACCGCAGATTGAGGCCAAGGCGCACAACAAAATCAAGACCGGCGACAGCTATTACCAGTTCACGCGAACCTATATGGCTGGCTTTAATGCCCACATCACCAATGCGATTAACGCGGAGCGGTTCATCGGCGGCGGTCGTCTGGCGACCAGCTACCACGGCGACGCGAACGAGATGGGCGGCTACACACCGATTGACGGAGCGACCCAGCGACGTGCACTCACGCTAGTCACCAAGGCACTCTTTTCCGAGAACTCGAACGTCATCAACAAGCAGGACCTCGCTCACCTAACCTTCAATCCGAAGACCCCAGGCAGCGAAGTGGGCGGCCGGTCGCGAACGTTCCCGCTTCAGCAGGGCCTGGCCAGCGCTCAGCGCGTGGCTCTTGTCCGACTCTTTAACGCCGACACCCTCACGCGGATGAAAGCCAACGAGTTTCGGGCAACGAATCCAGCCACCACATTGACCGTTGCCGATCTCTTCCACACGATGGACCGCACAGTTTGGTCAGAAGTGGACGGTAACCGACCGGTCACGGACCTTCGCCGAGAACTGCAGAGAGCCTATTTGGACAACATGATCCCGATGGCCCTCGGCCAAGCGAGCGTTCCGAACGACGCACGGGACCTTGCCCTCGACGAACTGACCTCTCTGCGCCATCGGATCACGCTGGCCCTGCCTCATGAGAAAGACGACTACACCGCCCCGCACCTGCGGGAGTGCCTCGTCAGGATCAACCGCGCGTTGTCTGCAGAGACCACCGTTCCGGTTGGACAGTAATAAGGGGATGATGGTGTGAAGGGGTGATGATGTGATGATGTGAGTTCCGGAAATCCGGTTCACATAATCACTTCATCACATCATCACTTCATCTCTGCCTATGATCGTCCGCGACCTCATCGACGCTGACTGGGAGGCAGTCGCGGAGATCATGAACGTGCATGACAGCGAGTGCGTCTCCGCGGACGCGCTGCGCGATCGGAACTCAGCTTGGGTCGAGGGAGACTCTCGACAAGTCTTGGTCGCCATGGATGACAATGGGGACATCCTCGGCTACGCGCGGTCTATCCACAGATCAGCAGATCCCGAGGGCAAGTTTCACACGAGCCTCTACGTGCGCCCAGACGCCGAGGGACGCGGCATTGGCCGTGAGCTTTACGCTCGAAACGAAGCCTTTGCCCTGGCGCACGGCGCACTCCGCCTAACCGTCGGAATCAACGACTGGGGCACACGCGGCGAAGACTTCGCCAAACGAAACGGCTTCTACCCGACCCAACATCTATTCGAATCGAAGCTCGACCTCACAGCCTACGACCCAACCCTTTCCATTGAGCGTCAGCGCAAGCTGGAGGAAGCAGGCTACCAATTCTTTTCGCTCGAAGAAGTCGGCGACACAACGGAAAATTGGAAAAGGATGCACCATCTCGACTCCGTTTCCGACCTCGATACGCCGGGCTACGAAAACTGGGGACCGCGCACATTTGAGCGGTATCTACAGGAGCTGCGCGAGTCGGCCGACTTTACGGCCGGCGGCGTCTTCATCGGGGATTGGCGAGGAGAGTGGGTTGCTATCCACATGGTGAAGAACCATGGGCGAGAAGGCGAAATGCAAACGGACTATTCCGGCGTCCTGCGAGAACACCGTGGCAAGGGGCTAGCCCAGGTCTTGAAAATGCTTGGCGCTGAGTATTGCCGCGCCTCCGGCGCCAAGATCCTATCGACTCATAACGACGAGCGAAACGCCCCCATGCTCGCCATTAACGCCAAATTAGGCTTCGTTGTCGAGCCAGGATTTCGCTTCTTTAGGAAGGACATCGAAGAGCTGAGCGCTGAGGGCTGAGTTGACGGACAGGCTTCTAAGCCCTCAACACTCAGCCCACAGCGGCTAATGCGCGTCTGACTGAAGAGCTTGATTGCATTGGCTCAAGGCAGCGTCTACGTCAGCGACGGCTTTCGTTCGGTGGCCGCCAAAATCGCGGTCAGCTTTCTGGAGGAACTTCCGCGCGTTCTGCAGAGCTCGGGTCGCGTCTCGAAAACGTCACTTCGCCAGCAGCCAGCGCTGGAGTTCGACAAGCTCGCCAACGTGGTAGGCCTCATGGCTGATCGCCAGAATAGCCTCTCTTAGGAGTGTCTGACCATCGCCCCACGGAAAGGCTCTGTAGGGGTCGCCGGCTTGAACCAACTTACTCATCTGGGCGCGTGCGTCGAGATAGCCTTTCACCGTCTCGTCCCAGTCTCCCAAGTGCTCCTCGGGCCAGTAGCCTTGCGGCCAATCCTTCTCTTGGTACGAGCCATCCTCGTTGTCGGAAAACTCGGCGAGGTCGATCACAGAGAGCCTCATATGCTCAACGATCTGCCACGCACTCCGCTCCCCGCCTGCGGGTACACGGCCCCGGTCGTCTTGCGCAAAGCCCGCGACAACGTCTTCGAACTTGTCAAAAGCCTGCCCGCCCGCTAGAGCATTGGAGAGGTGCTTCCTTAGTTGATCGTTTGCATTCATGTATCCATAGATATTGACCGCAGGCCCGGCGTTCTCGGGTCAGGAGCGATATAAGGGGGGTTGCGGTATTGGGCTCTGGGCTCTTGGCTCTCGGCTCTCGCGCTCTTTGCTCTTTGGATAAACGTCAGCATCAAGCTCTCAAGTGTTCGTCGATTGAAGTTAAACTGCGGTGGATGAAACGGTCCTACTTTGCCCTTCCTCTCGTCATCGCTATCGCGCTTGCTGTCGCTTCGGGGTGTGGTGGGCAAACAGGAGCAGCCCTTAATGCGGCAAATCCGTTCGCAGGGACCTACACGGGCACCGTCACCTTCACGAACACACCGTCCCCCAACAACGTCCAGGCCCTTACGCTTAACGTCAGCGGAATTGGGCACGTGACGGGGAGCTATGTCGACCCAAACACTGCTGGTTCGAGCCTGGCCGGCAATATCGATGTAAACGGAAAGATCACGGGAACGACCCTTTCGGGCTCCACCCCTGGGACGTTTACGCTCTCCCTCACTTCGAACGCAGGCAGCCAATACTCCGGCACAGGTACTTTCACGGTCAACAGCGGTGCAGAGCCGGTGACATTCACGGTGGCCAAGAGCTAGTTTGGTTTTCGGTGAACTGTGATCGGTGATCGGTGGTTGGTAAGCGCCACCACTAATGATCCGAGATCCGAGATCCGAGATAGGCTCCTAGCCGATCACCGATCACCGATCACCGGCCACCGGTCACACGATAGCCGGCGCCAGCCGATCAATCTCGGCAAGCTCCTCGTTCGAAAACTGTAAATTATCGAGAGCGGCAACGTTCTCCTGCACTTGCTTAAAAGAACTCGCTCCGATGAGGGCGCTTGTGATCTCTGGGAGGCGGAGTATCCAGGCGAGGGCCATTTGGGCGAGAGTTTGACCTCGCTGTTGAGCCATTTCGTTGAGCTTAGAGAGTGCTGCAAGTCGCTCGGGGCTGAGGTTCTTGCGAACCCAATCTTCGCCCCATCGCTCCGCTGCGCGGCTCTGTGCCGGGATGTCGCCTTTAAGGTACTTGTCGGTCAGCATCCCGCTTGCGAGCGGGCAGAAGGGGATGATGCCGATGCCCTGGCGCTCGGTGACAGGCAACAAATCGAGCTCGATGCCTCGGCTAAGCATGTTGTAATACGGCTGGTGGATGGCCACCCGCTCATAACCTTTTTCAGCGCAGATGGCAAGCGCGCGGTCAGTGGCGGCTCCATCGTAACTGCTGATCCCAACGTAAAGGGCTTTGCCGTGCTGAACCAGGAGATTAAGGGCTCCCAGAGTCTCCTCCAAAGGTGTGTCCGGGTCGAAGCGGTGGGAATAGAAGATGTCGAAATAGTCCAAGCCTGTGCGTTGCAGCGATTGGTCGCAGCTTGCGACGATGTACTTTTTCGAACTCCATTCTCCGTACGGTCCGGGCCACATTCGGTAGCCGGCCTTGCTAGAGATGATCAGCTCGTCGCGCGGCATCTGCTTGATGATCTCGCCGCAAACGATTTCTGCATTTCCTGGTGGCGTTCCGTAGTTATTGGCGAGATCGAAGTGAGTGATGCCGAGGTCGAACGCCCCAAACAGACATTCTTGGGCCACTTCCGCTCCGACGTAGCCGCCGAAAGTCTCCCACGCTCCAAGTGAAATGGCAGGAAGCATGAGGCCAGACTCGCCGCATCGGCGATAAAGCATCTTGTCGTAGCGGGCCTCACTGAATTCTCGTGCCATGAGCCCAAGCATACGCTGTCTCCACGTCGGCTAGAAGTTCATGGGTCAATCGTCTGGGAACCTGGAAGGGTGCCAGCATCATGCGTTTTTGAGACGACGCAGGCCGCCGCCCTGAAACCGCAGGGGCAGCCTATTCCCGCAACGTCACGTGGACGATCTGCCCGGCTTGAACGAGAACGTCTTGCCCTCTATTGTTTGCCGCCTGGAGATAAATATATTGCTTGCCGGGCGAGACTCGCAGTGTGAAATGCCCTTTTGCGTCGCAAAGAACGCTGCCGCACCAGGCGCCCGATTGTGGATGGTCGGGGCCGTAGTAAGCGACCGGATAACCTTCCGGATCAGCATTGTTTCCAAGAGCGACATCGCCTTCGATGACACCGCCCGGCTCGAGAACTATGTCCTGATTCGGTATGGTCTTTCCTACCTCCGCGGAAATAGAATCCTTAGCCGCTGCAGCGTATTTCGAACTTAGATCACTCGGCAGAAAGAGGGCCACGTTGTATTTGGCGTTGCCCAATCCGCCGATCGTGTAATTGCCGTTGGCGCCGGTAACGGCATCACCCCAGGATGGCTCGCTCATCTTATCCATATCGTCTTTAACCTTCTGAGCCCCGACTCGAATGCCCGCTACGCCACGGCCATCGAGGAGAACACGGCCTGAAACCTGGCCGCCAGGCACGAGCGAAATAACTCCAAGGTCTGTACCTGATTCCGAAGTCATCTGGAAGCCATAGGTGGTGCCAACAGAGTTGCCATGGCGTGTCTTGATCAAGTGAATCGGGTCTTGGAACGAAGGGTCGTCAATGGTCAATTGGAGCGCCGAGTTCTGCGGCATGCCGGACAGTTCAAATCTCCCCTGTCCATCGGTCGTCGCTTCGCTCGCTAAAGGGGTGCCTTTTAAGGGGATTGTTTTATCGGGTCCGCTGTCCACGTTACTAGACGTGACGGCGATCGTGGCGACGACTTTCACCGAAGTTGCTGGGTGGCCGTCTGGTCGCAGGAGGGTGCCTGAAACGGTCGTGGTTGGCTGGAGGACGAGATCGTCGGTCGATGCTTTACCGACGAGGCGAATCGACCCAATATGGCCGGCCTCGTCCCGAGCGAGAACTTGCACGCCATCCATGGCCGAGTATCCGGCCCGATCCACGTGTACCTTCCCGTTCTTGATAGGTAAGGGCCAGTATTTGGGTAGCGATTCATCCCGGCTTGTAATTCCAAGCCAGGCCTGGGGCTGGACGGCTGGCGAGTGATCGGGTGCAAGAATTCTCATGTCCACCGTTCCTGAAAGCTTCTGCCAAGGGAACCGATTAGGGTCTTTGGGCGCCTTTTGCCATCCAAACCCAACAAGAATGCCCACAACGGAGATGAGGGCTGCGCCGCTGATCAAAGTTCGGCCACGCCGGCCAATCGGAGCCAGTTCTCTGATCGCCTCATTGTTCAGGATCAGTCGAACTCGGCGTCCGATATTGGACCGCTTCGGGGTCATCGCCATTGCGAATGAGGCATCGCGGCCCTTTCGACGCTTGGCGATCGCGACGAGAAGGGATGCGTATTGCTCAGGGGTTGATGCGGCTAGGGCCGCCTTGGCATCGGCAAGCTCTTCCATTCCGCGGTTGTGAGGTGCGATGAGCAGCCACAACACAGGGTTGGGCCAGAGGAGGATGCAGGCTACGCGGTGGAGAGCCTTCCAGAACAGATCGCGATGCTCGATGTGGGCGACTTCGTGGGAAAAAACGGTTTGCAGCTCTGCTGGTGTTAAGCTTTCTTCGATCCCGATCGGAACGTAGAGCTTGGGCCTGAATAGCCCAGCGACAAGTGGCGAGCCGGCCAGCGCCGAAGTCCGGACCTCAACCTCTTTGCAATTTCCCCAGTGCTTGCTTGCGCGCCGAATCTTATGGATGCGAAGCCAAGCGAGAGAGCACCAAAAGAGCCCAAGGAGGACGCCAACCAGCCAAAACTCGACAACAGGAATGTGGGGCACGATGACGAGAACAGGGTTGGGGTCACCAAAGCTCGATGGCGAAACACTCAGCGCTGCTACTTGCCTGCGTACGGTCTCGACCGCGTTAATTTGGGGAGGCAGCATGAATGCGCGCTGCGCCGGTAAGCGCTGCGTAATCGGAAACTGTGAGAAACAGGCCAAAGCGAGAACGGATAAGACGGTCAGCCGGATACACCAAACGCGCGTTGCCGCGGAGGTCCTGAGCAGGAGGACAATGCCGCCGATTGCTGTTAGGAAGAGCATTTGGACGGCGAGTAACGTTAGCGTTCGATCATCTATATTCATTTCTTACCTCTTTCTTTCAGCTTGGAATCAACGAGTTCGCGGAGTTCGCGAAGCTCCTCGTCGCTCACCTCCTCTTCGTCCATTAACTGCGTCACAAAACCGGAAATCGCGCCGCCAAACATGCGGTCCAACAGAGCACGTGCGTGGGCGACCCTCACGGTGTTGGGTTCGCAGGTTGCTGAAAATCGGAAGGCCTTCCCGTCCGCAGTGTGGGCGACCAGACCCTTGCTCTCCAACCTGCGGAGAAGGGTCTGCACGGAGCTGATTCCGACACCCTTCCCTTCCAAGGCCTCCGCAACCTCTTTCGCCGTTTGATTTGGCCGGCTCCAGAGGACCTGAAGCAGGTCCAACTCGCTGTTCGGAACGCGTGGCATTGACATTTGTCAATTATTATAATCGACATTTGTCAATTTTGCAAGTTACTTTATCGGTACGGCGCTTGTTTGGATTACGACACAAACATTTCAGATGCCCATACCCGGGGTCAGTGTCTTGACCAGGACATTCGGAGGGCGGAACAATGGCCCGAAAATTGCCCTCCCATCATCTGATGAGGAACAGCGGGCAGCCATAGCCACAGCGTACGTTTTCGTACGCATGGCCGCCCGCCCCTCATTATCTTCTTGCCCCGCCGGAAGAGGCGAGGCTAGAAGTCCGGCTTCAGGTTTTAGCTTGCCTCGTGGAAGGTAAGAGTGTCTGTCCCGTAGAACACTCGATCGAAATTATCCATGGTCAAGACGCCGCCGTTTAAGTGGCCATGCAAAGTTTCGCTTTTTCCTCGCTGTGTTCGACCGTAGCGAATGTGATCCAACTGCACCGTAATGTCCGATCCATTTTGAGTCCAGGTGCCCGTTTGAATGACGTCGTGGCCGTTATGCATGTAGCGAAGAAGCTCGCCGTGCGGATCCGTACTAGAATCATTATTCGGCATGTTTCGATCCTGCATGGATTTCACGTCCAAATTGGCGTGCCCTTCACTGCTGAGATTGAGTGAATATCGTACTTTGAACTCCTGGCCGTTCTTGTGCCAGGTTTCCAAATCCCGATAAAGCCCGGCAGCTGCCATACCCTGGTGGCGCGGTTTTCTGCCCTGGACGCGATCGTGTCCGGGGGTCTGGAAGTATGCGAGATGGAAACCGTTCGACTGGGGCACTAAAGCTTGCCCATTGCCCTGGCCCGGTGCCTCATCTTGGCTCTTCGCTTGGTGGTGGACGCCGTGGCGATGCATTGTCGCCTTGTCCGTGTCGCGGCTATTTGTAAAGGATGAGCCAGAGCGGTGCGGGTGGCGATGGGTCACAACGTTGTACCAAGTGCCCTTTGTGTTGTGATGCCTCTTGTGATGATGTCTGCGGTCGTCCCTATCGCGGCGAGAGTGAGAATAATGGTAGGTAGTCACCGACTGCGAACCGCCCCGGTGATGGATGTATCTCGTTGTCTTGTGAACAACAGTGTGAGTCTGTCCGGCGAGCGCCATGGACCCTGCCATGACCGCAAACGCCGCAATTACGCTTAAAAATTTTCCTTTCATTAGAATTTGCACCTCGTCAGAAGCCGAAGCTTCCTGCAGATTAGACGAGCGGCCCTAACAAAGGCTCCTCTTGTTCAGAAAAAATTACCTGGAATTTGGGCTTTCGACCGGCCGCTTGCTAGTGCCCTCCCTATGCTGTCCCATGAATCCCCAACCTAGGGCTTGGTATGGTGGAGATATGGATGCGACAGCGTTTCGATGGGCTGAGGTTCAGGAGGATCATCCGATCGATTTCCTTCATCGCCGGATGATCAAGGGCGAGAAGATGATGGTCGCACGGGTGCGCTTAGACAAAGGTTGCCATGTAGCTCCCCACTCCCACGAGAGCGAGCAGATTGCGGTCCTCCTCTCGGGCCGCGTCCGATGGACGCTTGGCGAAGAAGGGTCTCCCGAACGGCGAGAGTTTGAAATGGCCGGAGGCGAAGCTCTCGTGTTGCCCTCGAACGTCCTCCACGGCGTCGACGCTCTCGAGGACACAGAGATATTGGATGTCCTAACCCCGATTGGTTTAATGGGCGTTGATAGGCAGAAGTGACAGGCAAACGGCTCTGGGCTCTGGGCTCTGGGCTCTAAGCTCTAGGCTCTAGGCTCTAGGCTCTAGGCTCTTGGCTCTAGGCTTTAGGCTTTAGGCTTTAGGCTCTAGGCTCTAGGCTTACGGCCGATAGTGCGAATGGCGCGTCCCCATCGGGCCCTGCCAGATTTCCCCCGACTGGGAAAAGCACCCGCTCAGGGCGACCAAGGGCCGGTTGCAACCATCTTTCCAGGGGTTCGCCCATCGCAATAACATTTCAGCTTCTTGTGCCCCGCGAATTTTCGCCACAGGTCGGGGGCTCAAGCCTCAGATGCGCAAATGTTAAAAGGTTCAAATGACGGCAAAAAACTTCCTTAAAATTTCTGCGTACTAGGAACACTCTACAGAAAGTAGGCTTCTCACAGCTAAGAAGGGCGGTCACAGCTCTTCCGATAAACC
>JANYLD010000359.1 GCA_025363835.1 Armatimonadota bacterium | reverse complement strand
GGACGAGATCCTGCCGGGAGGCATGGTGATGCAGCACTTCACCTATCCGTATACGATTATCTCGGTGCCGATCGGGTTTTTCCTGCCCATGCCCATCCTCATCGGGCCTGACTTCTGGTTTACGGTGATGTTAACGTCAGGAACTCCAGCCGGCACCGAGATAATCGTATACGGATAGGTGAAGTGCTGCATCACCATGCCTCCCGGCAGGATCTCGTCCACTGCGACATCGTATCGGCGGCCCACCCGCGTAACGCCGGCCACTTTGGCTGTATATCCACCGGTCCTGCGCGCTCCCAAGTGGATAGCGATCAACTCGGTCGTCTTCCAGTCCACGCCGGAGGGCTCAGCCGGAATCGGATTGCCTTGCGCGTCGGTGACCCCGTTGCTCAGAGCCATCGACCAATAGCGATCCCAATCGGCCTCGTTATGGAGGACGAACGAGCTGAACTTGTCCACTCGGCCCATGAACTGCCGATGCGGCGTGTACGGCTTGAAGGCGACGTTTTGAGCGGTCTGCGCCATGGCCAACGTTCCGCAAACCAACAGAAGAACAAAAGCGAAGATCGGTCGCATAACCAATAGACGACTTAGGCCCGATTGCGCTTCCATGCAGTAAAGCGCCTAATAACCGTGTCTGTTAGAAATGCTATGCGTCAATATCTAAAGTTATGGGGCGAAAAGCCGCCCGGTCCGCTGGGGAAAGGCTCGTCTTCATTGAAGGCTTGCGCGGTCTCGCAGCGCTCTACGTGGTTATTGGGCATATCTGCTCCATGGCCGACCCGGGTGTGTTCATGGGTCTCAGGGGACCCGGTCCGGAGTGGCTTCGCCTTGGCATGCAGCCATTTGGATTTGGCCACTTGGCCGTCGCCGCTTTCATCGTGATGTCCGGGTTCTGCCTACAGACTTCCCTCTTCAACGGCGGCAACGGCGAGTTAACGGACCTCAAGCGATTCTTCAAGCGCCGGGCGCTCCGCATTCTGCCGCCGTACTACGCGTGCCTAGCTCTGTCGCTGCTGGTGGCCATTTATGTCACTCCACTCGGCCAAGGGCTGCCGTTCACTCAATACATCCCGTTGACCAAAGACGTGCTTGTCTCGCACCTCTTCATGTATCACAACTTCTCGCCCGACTGGATGTACAAGGTGAACGGGGTCCTATGGAGCATCGCCATCGAGACGCAGCTCTACCTTCTGTTCCCGGTTCTGGTTTGGCTGATGGCGAAAACCGGGCGGCCTGGGATGTTGGTCGCAGCGTCTTCCGTCTCCGTGGCAGTGCTGATCGCGTGGCCCCACTCGGTAAAGCTCTACCCTTGGTACCTGGGTCTGTTCGCTCTTGGCATGGCCACCTCGCATTTGGCCTATAAACCTCCCGTCTGGCGGGGGCCAAGCGCTTTTTCCGCGTTGCTCATCGCTTGCGGCGCCTTATATGGATGCATCTGGGCTTCGGAACGCAGGCTTTCCATGCCTATCTGCGACGCATGGATGGGCGTTGTATTGGTCTGCATCCTCTATGCGGGCGCGATTTCTAAGAGGCTTTGGCTAGGCAAGCTCCTCTCAACTAAGCCGCTCGCCGGACTCGGAGCGATCTCGTACAGCCTCTATCTGATGCACCATCCGATCATGCAGCCGCTGTTCATCTTCCGCCCCCAGTGGGCGCAAGACCCGCTCATGGCGACCGTGTATTTGGTCTGCGTTGGCCTGCCCGCTATCCTCCTCATCTGCACCGCCTTCTGGTACATCTTCGAGCGCCCCTTTGTCTCGAGGAGAGCAACACGGCCGGAACGAGAGTACAAACCCCAAAAACTCCGCCCCGCAGCCGCCGTTTACACGCCCCAAGCTGCTCGAGAGCCTGCAGAGCCGGTTAGCCGATAAGGGTGGGATTCAGGATTCAGGATTCAGGATTCAGGATTCAGGATTCAGGATTCAGGATTCAGGATTCAACTCTGACGAAGTCTGGCGCATCTTGCATCTTGCATCTTGCATCTTGCATCCCGAATCCCGCACCTAAATCCCGCATCCTGCATCTTGAATCCTGCATCTCCCAGAATCGAGTGATCCCGCGATCCAAGATCCGAGATCGTCAGAGCTGCGATTTTCCAAGCAGCCCGCCGCCCACGTCTGGTGTGATGCTGAACCATTTGGGAGTGTTGTACTGGTTGCAGATTTGGCCGAGCATGGTGTCCGAAGAGGAGAAATGCGCGTCGATGCTGGCGCCGCTCGTCCCTTGCATCGAGTAGGCCTTGTCGAGTGCGCCCTTCGCCTGTTGGTCCGGGGACGGGGAGTTGGAGTCTGTCGGAGCGTTGCCGCTCGCCATTTGGCTTACCGAATCGATCAGACGTTGGACGTCGGTCATCATGCCCGGGATCTCGTTCAGTCCGGCCGAGTATTCATCGGCCAAGCGTTGGCACTCAGGAGGCGGCGGGACCGTCTGGAAGTCTTTCTCCAGTTGCTTCCAAGGACCGGCAAGATCCGTAATTTGGGACTTGACCGGCACCTCGGGATTGGTATTGTCCTCGTCGTCGCCCGTCCCGCTTAGCAGACCGGCGGCGGGGCCCAGAGCCTGGAACTTGGCGGAAAAGACCTGAAGTTGAGCCAACTCTTGCGAGTTCAATTTATTCTTCCGCTCCTCGATCCTGCGCAAATGCTCCAGCCAATCCCGGACGTTCTGCGGCATCTGAGCCGGCGCTTGCGCTTGCTTGGCAAGGACCGGCCCCGGAGCCTTCCCTTGCACCCTCAGAGAATCGCCATCGTTTGACGCCGTTTTGCTGAGCGCTCCGCTTGCCGCAAGGCCAAGCAGAAGCACTGCCACGATGGCGGCGATGACGACGGCGAAGGGGAGAAAGCCATTAGATTTCCCCTGGGCAGGTATGGCCAAAGCCCCTACTGGGATGGGTGTGGGCACGGGAGCTGTTGCAGCCTTTGGCGCAGCCTGGGGCGCTTCGGCACGGACCACCGGAGCTCCACAACGCATGCAAAAGTTCGCTCCGTCCGGAATGGGTGTGCCGCAACGCGTGCAATACAACATCGACTTATCTCTTTGACGTGGGACGAAGGGCTCCTGTCCTCATTATTGCCCGCATCGGGACGGGAAACGGCTTAACCAGTTCAAACGTCTCTTCTGTACACAGGGCTAAGCAAGCGGGCGCAATACAGCATATCTGCTTGGGGACCTGAGAAGAAAACGGGGTTAGAGAATTGTGAGGGTATTGGGTATTGAGGTTTTGGGTTTTGGGTCCCGAGCGAACACCTAGCACCCAACACCCAACACCCAATACCTGACACCAAATACCCGGGAATGAAAATGACCAACGACCAACCGATCGAAAGCTACTTCACAAATGAGATCCATTCGGCTCTCACCAAGGTGGGCTTGAGCGAGCAAGACGTGGAGGCCTATCTCGGCCACCTGCTGGTCGACTTCCTGCACCGCGACCACATCTACGCCATCCGCGATGCCGCCGGCCACCGGCTGGAGAACGTGGTCGACATGATCGCCGAAGGCGACATCCGTCTCAACGCCACTTCCTTCGATCGCGAGCGCCAGGTCCACAAGCACATTGGCGACTTCCTTCTCTTCTGGTCCGGCGTCTTCCCCGAGTTCCTCCGCACCATCAAACGCCCCGGCGGCAGCGATGCCCTCATCGACGTCGTTCGCCAAGGCCAAATGAGCTACTACATGGCCAGCACCTTCGAGCACGACCCCTACGGCGTCG
Organism: Armatimonadota bacterium; assembly: GCA_025363835.1. Taxonomy (GTDB): domain Bacteria; phylum Armatimonadota; class Fimbriimonadia; order Fimbriimonadales; family Fimbriimonadaceae; genus JANYLD01. The sequence goes on along the minus strand of JANYLD010000359.1, from coordinate 4,940 downwards.
AAGCCCCCACCCTACGCAAGCTGAGCAACGACTTCGAAGGCTACCAACAAGGCCTGCTCCTGGTGAGAGCGTCGTTCGAGGGTTTCACCGCTCATGACTGGACCGAAGGCTTTTCGGCTTAAACTTCACCTCATTTCACCCTCTCATTTACTCCACGATCCACGAACCAAGCCAAATATTTGCCTCGCTGTAAGAGTAGGATATAGGCAAGCCAGTCAGCTAAAGGCGGGTTAATATGCATCATGTACAGTTGACAGACCAGGCATATCAGGAAGCGCAAAGGCGAGCCAACGAAGCAGGCTTTAAAAGCGTGGACGAGTTCGTCACCGACGTGCTCACGACAGACGTAGCGCCGCAGACCGAGAACCTTGATCACCTCTTTACCTCCGAACGCTTGGCACACATCGATGCGGCCTTGGCAAAGGTAAAGGCGGGTGAATATTACACGGCCGACGAAGTCGACGCCCACTTCAAGAAACACTTCCAAGGATGAAGCAGGGCGCGCGGAGCCGCCGCATTGTTTATGCGAAGGACGCTTTGCGCGAAATGGACGGGATTATCCAGTGGAATGAGAACGCCTACAGCAAGGCTCATGCCCAGGACTACATCGATTTCGTGAAACGAAACATCGCATTGCTGGCCGAAAATCCATCGCTTGGCAAACAGCTAGCTGCCCGGCCGGAGTTGCGCTACCTCAATGTTCGCAAAGGAACGCGCGGACATGGCCACGTGGTCGTCTATGAAGCGAGCGACGCAACCATAGTCATCGCACACGTGTTCCATTCCGCACAGGATTGGCAATCCAATTTGCTATCAGAAGAATAAAGAATTCTGCAACCTGGGAAGATCCATTTCTATCAAGTCAGCTTCGGCGCAGATTTGATGCAGATGAAGGCGAAGTCAGGGACGGCCACGCCGCAATAATACATGGACTTAATAAAAGCGCAACTGAATGCCGCGCAACAGGAGCACATGCGATGGCAAGAAAAGCAGATGAAGGAGCCAAGTGAAGCGAGGCAGTGCGGATGTGTTTTCCGATCTCGGATTGGAGGGCGCAGACGAACTCCTAGCGAAGGCTAAGCTTGCTCGCGCAATCACGGCCACCGTCAAGCAGCGCAGGCTGACCCAGACTGCACTTGCGGTACTCACCGGCATAGGACAGCCCAAGATCTCCCAGTTGATGAATGGCCGCATCAGCGGCTTTTCGTCAGACAGACTGATGCACATCCTGACCAAGCTCGATCAGGATGTGGTGATCATCGTCCGCCCACGCCCCGTTGCCCAGAAACGGTCCGCACACATTAGCGTTGACATGCCTCAGGCAATGTAACGCGAACCTTGTATGGACCGATTCTCGTCTGGCGACTCACCTGACCACGTCATCCACAACCACCACCCATCGCCCACCATCCACCCAAAGAATTCACGCCATCACTTCATCACCACCCACCATCCACCAACCACCAGCCACCAGCCACAATAGAAGACGGGAGTGGATGGGTGCTGGTGTGCCTTCCGGTCTTCAAAACCGGTGTGACGCCCTAAAGCGTCAGGTGGGTTCGATTCCTACACATTCCCGCCATTAGGTTCAAAACAGGTATATTATTGGGACTCATGTTGGGACTTTTGATGCCATAATAGGTTAATGGCAACGCTCTTAAAAGCCCCTGCGAACCGCAAAGAAAGCAACGTCTGGCAAAACTCCACAACCGGCCGTTGGCATTGGGAGGTCGAGTTAAAGCGACCCGACGGAACCGACTACCGCCGCGCTGGCAGCCGGAAGACCGAGAAGGACGCCAGGGACTCGCGAGACAAAGCATTTGCAGAGTTCAATCACACACAGGGCCGCGCCGGTCGATGGACAGTAAAGACCTGGGCCGAGCACGTTCAAGCCAACGTATGGACCGAGGAGCTGGCAGCAACAACCACTGACGCCTACGCCTACGCCATCCAGAACCACGTTCTCCCCAAGTTGGGCGGCGCCAGGCTTGACGGCCTATCGGTTCCGAACCTCCAAGAATGGGCAAACCGGCTATCAGAGTCCAAGGGCCGAAACGTTGCCGCCAACGCCCTCACCGCGCTCTCTTCCATCCTCACCCGCGCCGTCGAGGCAGGCTTTATTACTTCGAACCCAGCCCGGAACGTGAAACTCCGCAAGACCGTGACCTCCGAAGAAACCAAGATGATTCTTACTCCGAAGGATCAAAAAGCGCTCATGACCGCGGCAGCCGGTACATGCATGGAGTTGCCGGTTCTCTTGGGTCTACGGTTCGGTTTGCGGATGGGCGAGTGTCTGGGTTTGCGTTGGTCTGATGTCGACCTGAAAGAGAAGGAGATCCGCATATCCCAGCAGGCCCAGTACGTGAAGGGGAAAGGCATCCAAATGACCGCCCCTAAGACAAAGCAAGGCACTCGCACCCTTCCCATTCCGGACGCGATCCTTCCGGCCCTCTCAAAAGCCAAAGCGGAGGCGACCTCGATCTACGTGTGCACTAGGGACGGCAAGACGATTTCGGCGAAGAAGGGCTCCAAATACTTCCAGACCGTCGCCCAGGCGGCGAAATTCAAGGAGGAGACGGGCATTCCAACCCACCATGACTTGCGCTCGACTTTTCTCACTCACCTCGCCAATAACGCGAACGACGGAGTAGGAGTCAAGCCGCACGTCCTCATGGCGATCGCGGGCCACTCCAGCATCGCGACCACCATGAAGTATTACGTGCGAGCTTCAGACAGCGACCTCCGGGCGGCGATGGCTTGCATCAGCTAGCAGGTTTAATTACCAGCTAGTAAACCGATTATAATTTTTCCGGACAGTCTGCCCCAACGGTCGTTTTCGACCGACTAGCGAATCTAGGATGGGTCAAAATACTTCCAAGATGAAACTAGAAGCTAAAGACCGCCTCATCCTGGCGATGCAGTATCGGATCTTGGAAAAAGTGAGCGGGGACGGAGAAAATTACGCCCAGTACTACGAGGCCCTGGAAAACGGCTACACCTACAACTACGCTTCCGAGGACGCCGGCTTCATCTCCGTAGACGAGGAGCATTCGACCGAAGAGTGCCAAGAGGTCTGGGACATTCTCCAAATGTTCGATCACTTGCAAATCGTTATGAACCGCTTGAACGGCCCCGGCGGCTCGACGTTCAAGTTCACGGGTTTCGACGGCAACCACGACTGGCAATATTTCTACCAAGTCTATATCGTCGAGACGCTTGGCCGATTCGAGCAAATTCTCCCAAAGCCCCTCAATAGCCACGGAACAGTCTTGCCTCATTATCGACTGTTGCTCAAAGCCTGGAAGGCGCTGACCGACAAGTATGAATACAAACTCGACAAGATCACTAAAGCGGACCTAATCGAACTCGAACAGACTGTGTCGGCCAACCGAGCAACTTTGGGCTAACGTCGCCGACCAGGGCGGATATACGCTGGGTTCCCCGAGTTGAATTCGACCATGTACTCGGTGAGCATTTCTCGACTGATCCTCCTTGCCCTTTCTGTCCCGGGCGCAATCGCGGACCGGAGGAGTCCCTTGGCAATCAGAGCTTCTATCGTTCGCTTGCTCAAAGAAAGCAGAGCAGCAACCTCAGGAATAGTGAAGAGCTCCTTGCTCGCTTCGGCTGACATCAATGCGCCCCCGCCGCTATAGGCAATGCCCCAGAGCTTTGCAGCATTCGCAAATGCCGTTCATTCCACTTAGGGCGGCCCTCTGCCGCGAGGTCCAAAACCCAACTCAAGTCACGGCCTTGATGCTCGACCAAAACAGCGATTATCGGGGCGGCTTGCCGTCGGAGCCAGCAGTAAGCCTTAACCAAAGAGTCATGCGAATCCTTCGACGTCCGCAGAACATGCTTGCTCGCGTCGATCAGAGAAACCCACCAGTCTGCCGGCCGCTGCCGAGTTCGGTCCGTGGTCTTGTGACTCGGATCCTTGAATTCAATGACGGATCGAGCCACCCCAACAGCAGCATCCCAACCCTCATCGACAAGGAGCCGCGCAACACCTTGCGCGCGATCTCCCTTGTACTCGAACTCGAAACGGAGCCAGCTTTTGTCTTGGCATTGCTCCATTCCCTTGTCGTAGCAACGCATGAAGGACTGGCTTGAACGCCTTCCAACATTCAGCGTTTGAAACGTCCCCTTTCGGCTCGTCGATTCGATGAGCGTGAAGTTTTGGGCCCTCATGACTGCGGTACGAGACTTCACCTGCTCGTGAACGGTTTCGAATGATATGTCGCCAGACTCGTCGTCTACCGCGATATCGATACGCGCGACCTTGGCCCCATGGTCGAGCCAAAAGCCGATCCACTCACGCCATGCAGCGAATCCCTTCTGGCTCTCGATCAATCGGCAACCCTCGCCAGACATCTGAACGTGGACTCCCATCCCTTCAACCGCGCCATCCCAATAGACTCGCACGTTGCCAGCGAGCGCTACGGCAGAGCTCCTATACCGCATACCACCATAGGCAAGCTCTTGAAACTTGAGCCCTAATAAGTCACAGACTTCCCTTGGCGCTGTACAATCCGCCAAGGTGAAGGCTAGATAGTCGAGTTTCCTTAAACCGGGAACTGCAACAGACATCAATCCTCACCATCAGGGGCCGAGCCGTTACACCGGACCGGTCCCATTCCTTCTTTAGATTTGTTGTGTCTTTGTTGTCCCCGTCTACGATTTGACACCCCCTATTAGATAAAGGGGGTGTCTTGGCGCGGAACCCGAGCGAGCCCCGGATGAAGCATTGAGAACCCATCGCAAACAACTCCCAAAAGGAGTCCCAAGCGATCACCAAGGCGTTTCTAACATCCGTCATACGAACCTTTTCCTAAGGTGTCGCGTAATGGAAAACACCCCCATTTCGCGACCAGGGTTGCTAGGTCGTAATGTCGTGAGGATCGCCGGAGCCCGGCGCGTGGCCCGTGCACAGCACTTGGCCA
>JANYLD010000275.1 GCA_025363835.1 Armatimonadota bacterium | reverse complement strand
GTTGTCTATGCGATTGTGTTACTAGGCGGAATGATGCTTGTTATGATGAGCACCACGGCCATGCTTGGCGTTGAGAAGGCAAAACAGCATCGCTTCGCCAAGAGAAACCGCAAAGAGCGAGTCGGACCGCTTCAGGGCCGCCTCTTCTTGGCCAGCGCGTCAATTCGGTAGCGGGCAGCCGTTATTGATTGGAGCCTCCGGAACCAGTTCTTAAAGGTTAAGGCAATCGTTTGGCCAAAACAGCTTCCGCGATCTCATCAACACCAACGCCACTAGGCGCCGGCAGACTAACGGCTTCGCTAACAATCGCCTGATAAGCCTCCGCCGCCCGCGGATTGACCCAATCCACAAAACGGCCATAGAGGGCCTTATGGAGGCCGCCTTGTCGAGCCCGCAACCGCGCCGATTGCTCCGCATACTGAAACATGAGCAAGTCGGACAGGGCCCCGAGACCAACCTGATCCTTCGGCACCGAAAGCAAAGCCCGCCCGGCCAACTCCGCGACAAATGAGTCATTGGCGCTTTCGCCTGAAGCTTTGCCCTCACTGATCTTCCGCGCCAGTCGAGACCCGATAAACACCCGATTGATTTCATTGGTGCCTTCGTAAATTCTGCTGACGCGAGCGTCGCGGTAGTTGCGAGCGATGGGAAACTCTTCTGTAAATCCGTACCCGCCGTAACACTGCAAGGCCTCGTCAATCCCCAGCGACTCGGCTTCCGTAGAGAAGACTTTACACATGCTGCACTCCACCGAATACTCTTCAGCAGCCTTCTTGTTCCCCTCGACCGGGCCGCCCCATTCGGCAAAGGCGCCGTCGATCATGGCCCCGGTTCGGTAGATCATCGACTCCGAAGCCCAAATCATCGTGGCCATCAGGGCCAGCTTCTTTCGGATGAGACCGAAATTTGAAATCGGCTCTCCAAACTGTTTCCGCTCCAGCGAGTACCGTGCCGCAAGCTCGATCGAAGACCGCAACGGCCCGATCGACATGGAAGACAGCTTAAAGCGTCCCAAATTCAAGGCATTTAGAGCGACCTGGTGGCCCTTGCCCTCTTCATAGAGCAAGTTCTCAACCGGCACTTCGCAGTTCTCTAGGAGTACGCGCGCGGTGGAAGACCCCTTGAGTCCCATCTTGTGCTCTTCGCGGGCAATCTCAACGCCGGGGAAGTCGCGTTCCACGATGAACGCGCTAAACCGCTCGCCGTCCACCTTGGCCATCACCAAGAAGAACTCGGCCCACTTGGCGTTGGAAATCCACATCTTGGTGCCATTCAAGATGTACTTATCGCCGCGTTTGTCGGCCCGCGTGGAGGCCGACAAAGCGTCGCTTCCACTGTTCGGCTCGCTCAAAGCGTAAGCGCCCATCCATTCGCCGCTTGTTAGCCTGGGGAGATATTTTGCCTTCTGCTCGTCCGTGCCGAACCAGGACAAGCCCACCTGCGATATCCCGCTCGTAACGCCGACGGTGACGCTAAAAGAAGCGTTCAGACTGAGGAACTCGAGGATCCGGGCGGCGAGGTTCTTTCCAAGTCCGAGTCCGCCGTAGGCTTCCGGAGAGTCGATTCCGCAAAAGCCCAGCTCACCGGCCTTGCGAATTAGGGAAGGCATGAGGTCGTCTTCCTGATGGTCCAGCCGCTCTGCGACCGGCAAGACTTCCTTGCGGCTGAAGTCGTTTGCCGCCTCGATCATTAACGCGTCATCGCCCCGAAAATCTTCGGGGGTGAAAATCGACTCGGGCGTGCGCGAAAAAAATCCGCAACCGGTTTCCCGTGCCGCGGCGGGTTGGGCGAGGGCTGACTCCATCGTCACCCTAGATGATACGCTTTAAGGGCCGCCCGGTTCGCTGTTGGAGTCATTTCCCTCGTAATCAGCGAAATATTCCGCGTATGTTCCTTACTCCGGCCCTGATTGCCCTCGTTTCAACCCCAAAGCGCTAACATAAGGAACGATGATCGCCGTCATTGCATTCTCGATTGCCATCGCCCAAGACAAAACGGCCGTGGACCAGTCTGCGGCACCGGCATTAAAGCAGTTATTCCAAAGAGCGGGAGACCTCCGGAACGTCCATGCCGTCATCACCCAGGCCACCCGGTCATCTGACAACTTCTACATGGCGCAGCAGACGATCGACTTGTGGTTGGGCCGCAAAGGCCAGTTTCGAATGGAGTCGATCGGCAACATGGGTGACGAATCGCTGCTCGTGTCCGACGGCTTGTCGATTATGAACGACCCGTTATCCGACGACGACCCCATCACGCTCAACAGCGCTGGGAAGCCGCTCCACGAGTTGGTCAACCGGGAACCGATCGCGTTCCTCCTTGAGGGCGTGTCGGGCTACGACAAGCTCGTCGATTCCACCCAACCGGTGGTCTTCGCTAAGACCAAGTCCGACCAAAAGGCAATTGAATTCCACTCTAAGGATCTCGGCAAGATCGTCGTCACGTTTTCGGACAGCGACGAACAGCCCCTACCCATGGAAATCGACACCTACCGCTCCCCCCGCCGCCGAGACGCGGGCACTGAGCTGCCCTATCCGAGTTCCAAGGAATTCATCCGTCTCACCGGCACCGGCACGCAGCCCGCTTCGTTTTTCTCGGTTGTGCCGCCCAAGGGCAAGAAAGTCGAGGACCAAAGGCAAAAGTCCAAGTAACACCGGGCTCAACAACCCAAAACGGTATTCTGTAGGCGCTTGACCGGGCCTGTAGCTCAGGGGTTAGAGCGTGCGGCTCATAACCGCTTGGTCGTGGGTTCGATCCCCACCGGGCCCACTTTTGAACTCGGATCTGGGATCGTGGATCTTGGATCTTGGATCTACTTCTTGCTGGCTGCTTCAAGGTTTCTCAAATAGCTTCGGATCGAGGTCGATGTTGATCTTGAGGTCCTGCATCTCCGAGTCTCCGTACAGCTTGCCGGACTTGGGACCGGTCTCCGTGATCCTCCAGATTAAATGGAGTATGCGGATCAATGTAATCCCGCCGAATGCGTCCTGAGACCACGGAGGTGTGTTCAATTACGGTCCAGTCCTTTCCGTTCCAGTCGAGAGGATAGACGCGGACGTCCTTTCCCGCGAATTCGCCATTGCCAATCGTGGTCAACTCTTCTGACGAAAACAGAAGATGGCCCAGGTCCGCAGTAAAAGTTGCCGGGTCCGGCTTCACGTCCTTAGGGGTGGTGGTGTCTGGCATGTTGATCGTGCCACCGTCCATGACGTGCATGTAAAGCGTTTGCTTGCCCTTTACGATAAAGGTAGCCACTTCTTGATCATCCGAAGTGAGCTTCATCGACATCGTGTCTGGCCCTTGGTATGCGAAATTGCACTCCAGGGACATATCTTCTGACGCCTTGATACCGGGCGTCGTCGTTACGTATCGCGCTTGCGCCGTATGGAGGTTCTTGTACGCCGACTGAACGAGAGCCACCTCACGATCCACCCCGTTGGATGGTCCTCCTAGTCCGAACAAAAGTGCTAGGGCGAAGTAAGCGCTCATGTCCCCATTATAGGTCGAATCTGGCGGAAGTAAGGGACATATCCTTAGAAGCCCAATACCCGTAGAAGGTCGACTCTGTCCATTGCCTTCACGCTGCCCCAACCGCGAGCGTGCAAGGTGTTTAGCAGAATTATCGAAGACCTGCCAAAGGCTCCCACATCGACCGATTGGTACCTGGATCGCTCAATCCTCTTCTGCATTGGAATGGCCGGGTGCTCGTGGACGGTCAGAACTTCGCGCCCCATCAGACCAGATAGGGAACCTGAACCCAGGTCCAGATAGACCGGCTTCTTGGCAAACTGCCACGTCGGTCTTAAGTTCTTCCATCGGAGCTTGAAGCAGTTCGACTCTCCGTATCGCTCCATCAAGAACAGCCGGTCGGTGAAATGGGAGGCATTGACCAGCCACACCATCCGCTTATAACAAGCCTCCCTCGCCCGGATTTCTTCTCCAGAAATGGAGGAGTTCTGGAGTTCGATTACAACCCCTTTGCGGGTGAAAATGTCTGCGCGGTGCTCTCCGAACGGCACTTCGACACATTCAGGAGGGAAGAGTGCCTTCCATGCCCGATGCCATTCCGTCTCCGGCTCAAACCAAGCATCGCAATCCTGCCCAGCCTCATGAGCCCAGTGATGCACGACGATTTCGCCGCATTTCGCGAGTACCTGGGAGTCGCAGATGGGGCAGACGGCACGGCCTCCTTTGATCGCCTCAATTCTGTCGCCAGTGGGGTTCAGCGCATATTGCATAGCTAAACTCTCAAGAACGAGACAAGTTGAGCTAAAGGGCTCAGTTCACGAGCTTTTCAAACTTTTCAATGTCGTCTCGGATCACGTTCAAGCTTCCGCGCCAGAACTCCGGAGTACGAATA
>JANYLD010000157.1 GCA_025363835.1 Armatimonadota bacterium | reverse complement strand
AAACCAACTAAGATCGCGGTGCCTTCATCGAGGAGGAAAAGCGCGAGCAAGCTCTCGCAATCCCAAACAACTCCCAAAAGACCCACTAAGCGACGCCGCATTCCATCGCAGCATCCTCAAATCCCCGGTCTCCTTACTGGTTTATCGCCCGACCCTGTTGGATTGCCTGGGTTGAAGTCTCGGACTACTGCCGAAAGCTATGGAGGCAAGTTGAGTTAGAGCAATCATTCCTATGGCAGTAGCAAATCATTTCAAAAAACCACTCTGGGTCGACCTGGACACGGCGGCCGAGATCACCTCGGTCAATGTCGGCACACTCCTCGAATGGCAGCGATTTTTTTACCCCTTCCTAGCACCCGCGCAGGAGAAGGGCGAGGCCCGCTACACCAAAGCGGATCTCGAAACCGTGCAGCAGATCAAGCGACTTATCCACCACGGCGGATTGAGAAGGGAAGGCGCCAAGCGCGCGCTCGCGTGGAATTTCAAACGCGTCGCGTAGGTTCAGATTTCCGCGTATAGCGATATCCTAACTTGTTTAGTCAGTGCTACACAAGCAGTCGACACGACCTTTAGCAGTAGCTACAGTCAACTTCATACTCGATGCTGGAGCCGAGCTCTAACTGAGCTGTAGCCGCGACCTCATATCGCCAAAAGGCGTGAATGGGATGTGATTGAAAACGGATCGCCCACATGGCGTGGGAGGTAAAGGGTCGATTTGAACCTCGACCCGCAAGCCGGAACCGAAATTTCACAAGCGTGATCTCGTTCGGATGCTCCCTGGGGCAACCGTTCGGACGATTTACGATTTACGATTTACGATTTACGATTTACGTTGTGAATAGCCCCTGCAAAAAGTGCCTGCTAAAAACAAAAAAATGGAATGCTTCGCAAGGAGCGGTTAGCATTCCTGGAGAGGAGAAAGCGCTTGTCCCTTTAGGGACTACGCTGCCGGCCACCTTTCTAGTTTTGGTGGCTCTCGTCGTTAATATTTCAACGCCGGATTTCCCCGAAACATTCGCGGCCCCCGCCCATTTTGTGTAGACACAACTCTGCATAAAAGTGGAGATACCGCATTATTGCCGTTTGGCCTGTCGTGCGATTCAAGGAAATAAAGAATTAACAGGTTCAGTGGCCCGGCTTAACACCCGAAAATGAACCTAGATGAGCAAGGGGACGCGAAACAGCATGGTGGGGAGGCAAACGCCGCCGGGCTTCGGCCAGGTGACCAAGAGGGCATACGGCCTCGCTTTAAAATGCGCTGGCCGACATCGTCATTGGTCCTCGTGGGGTAGGTCCTAATGCCTATCGCCATTGCTGCCATGGTCGGCCCCGCAGACGTCCGGGTCCGAAAAGGCTTTGGCCTCCTGACTTGCCTCGGACTTCGCACCGGTGCTTGCTTATGCCTATTTGACCAAGAAACCGGTGTCGCCGGTATGGTCCACATCACCCACGGTGACTCCCCTGAAGAAAACCCCAACCGGCCTGGAAAGTTTGCCAGTTCCGGGGTCGAAGCCCTCATCCATTCAATGGAAAGAACCGGTGCTTCCAGGGGAAGGCTAGTTGCCGTTCTCGCTGGTTGCTCCGAGGTGAGCGTCAACGACGGAGCCGACGAAATTATCCACCTCGAGGCTGGAGTCTGCCGAGCCGTGGAGTTAGAGCTTAATCGCCATGCGATTCCCGTCATCGGATTGGAGATCGGCGGTCGCGAAGATCGATCGGTCATTCTCGACTTAGGCGCACGATCCGTGCGCGTCCGCAGCCAAGAGCAAGAGAAAATGCTTTGCGATCTGCGAAAGCCGTTTGCGCCCGCACTTCAAGCCGCGTAAAAGTTTGGGCGCGTCTCGGGTCACGGCTCACGGCTCACGCGGGATACTTAGACTGGCATCGTGTTCTGTCGCCCGCTTTCTCATCGGTGACCAGTCACCCGTCACCTGTTAGGGGTCACGCTCCCCTCGCCTGTCACCCGAAACTGCCTAGCAAACTGGGCCCTGGTGAAACCTTGGCCCCAACTTCGCGTACCATAAGTCTATGGAGCGCAAAGTCTTAACCGCAATCACCTCAGAGGCGTTCGTATCGGACGCAGATAAGTGGGCGCTTGATAAGCTCAAGAAGGTCCCACTTCTTCCCCAGGTGATCCAGAAATTCTACGAGTATGGGTTTGACCGATGGTTCTACTGCATGAACATGTCTATGGCGGTCCGCTGTGGCCCCAACCAGTACCCAACGCTCTATAACATCCTGCGCGAGTCTTGCAACGTCCTCGACATGCCCGAGCCGGAGTTGTATATCAGCAACAACCCGTTCCCGAACGCCTACACCGGCGGCGTTGAGCGACCTTACATTACGCTACGCAGCTCCATAGTCGAAACCCTGTCGGACGAGCAGCTTTACCATCTGATGGGACACGAGCTTGGCCATATCAAGGCGAACCACGTGCTTTACTTTTCGGTTGCGGCCGTTTTGATGCCCCTTCTGGAGATGATCGGTCGACGCACGCTCGGCCTAGGCGACGCCGCAAGCACAGCCCTGATCATCGCCTTCTACGAATGGGTGCGACAAGCCGAATTTAGCGCCGACCGGGCCGGCCTCCTCGTCTCCCAGTCCACCGACTTGTCCATCGACGCAATGATTGCGCTGACTGCCGGCCCCAACCGTCTCGCGCATGAAATGAGCCGGGACGCGTTTATGGATCAAGCCCGCGCTTACCAGGACGCGGGATCTTGGGAGCAACTTGGCAAGGTTGTCCTGTTCCTGCTTTTCGGAAGCATGTACACCCACCCGATGCCTGTCTCCCGAGCCCAAGAACTCGAGCGCTGGTACCTCACCGGGCAATACGATCGAATCTTGGAAGGCGACTATTCTCGCGACCACGCAACCGCCGGCGCCGCGTAATAAAAGCCGAGTGTTATGTGCTGAGAGCTGAGAATGATGGGGCGGGTCTTCCGATCTCAGCACTCAGCGCCCAGCTCTTTCTACGAGGCTGCGTGCCGAAGGCTCCTCATGCTCGCGAGGCGATCGCGCACGTAATCTGCATGAGGGATTTCCAGGACCTCGATGATGAGTGTGAAACAGTTCCAGACGAGGAAAGCGAGCGCGATCCTCCCGAAGATGTCCTGAAGCGGTAGCGACATCCACTTTGTGAACAAGGCGACTGCGAGGACGGCAGCCAATGTGATGCGACACCATTGGCAGACTTTTGGCATCAGGAACCCTGATAGCTGATAAAGGCCAAACGCGCCCGCAAGGATGCCAACAAACCTCATATTCACCATCCAAGGCACGAAGGAGAAGGCGACGCAAGCGGCGCCGACCGCGATCAGAGCACGGGCTATCCACTCACCACATTTCTCAAGCCAGAAAGCTATGCGATCCAGAAGGCGCATCATTAATCCAATGTTACGTCGGATTTAGGCCGCGCGCAAGACCCAGTTTTGCCGGACGCCGTGGAACGAAAATGGTAAATCGTAAATCGTAAATGGCGGGACTCCGGACTTCCAGTCTCCCAATTACTCAAACTCCCCCCTCAAGGCTCAAGGCTCCCCTCCCCTTCCGGCGATTTACGATTTACGATTTACGATTTACAGTGCGAAGCGCCTGGTACCTTCAATCTATGCCCCGCTGTGTGGTCCTGCTTTCCGGCGGACTCGATTCTGCTACCACCCTTGCAATAGCCAAGTCGCTGGGTTTCGAGCCATGCGCCTTGAGCCTTCTCTATGGGCAGCGGCATCAGATTGAGATCGAGGCTGCGAAAAGAGTTGCAGAATCCATGGGGGTGAAGGACCATCGGTTTGTCACGGTAAACCTTGATACATTCGGCGGATCTGCCCTGACCGACAATATTGAAGTCCCCAAGGATCGATTAGAATCCGGACGCCCAACGCCGAGTTCCGGAATCCGAGTTCCGAGTTCGGAAATTCCAATCACGTACGTTCCGGCACGTAACACGGTCTTCCTTTCTATCGCTCTCGGCTTTGCAGAAGTGCTCGGCTGTTTGGATATCTTCATCGGAGTTAACGCAGTGGACTACAGCGGCTATCCAGACTGCCGGCCCGAATTCATCCAGGCGTTTGAACATCTAGCCAACCTAGCCACCAAGGCCGGAGTGGAGGGGGCAAAATTTCGGATCCACGCGCCCCTTATCGACCTGAGTAAGAAAGATGTGATTCGCAAAGGGCTGGATTTAGGCGTTGACTATTCTTTGACCCACTCCTGTTACGACCCTTCGACCGATGGGGTGCCCTGCGGGCGTTGCGATTCGTGCCTCATTCGGCAGAAGGCCTTTGAGGAGCTTGGTTTGCCAGATCCAAGGCACCCTCTCGGCGGCCTAGACGTCGCTGGTCATCAGGCTGAAGCTTCCGGTTGGTAACAGGTCCTTCCAGTCGTGAATGAGCTTCTTATAGGCGGCTCCGACGGGCCGGATCTTCCGATCCAAGTCGTACAGGCCCACCGGATCCACGTTCCCTTTGTCTTCTCTTAGGGCTGTGTCCCAGTCCACCTGGTCCGTGAGGCTATACCATGTAAAACCCATGATCGGCACGCCGTCTTGCCGCAATCGAAATAGGTTCGCCCACTCTTTTCGCAGCCAGCCTGGCGCCTGCTCCGAGTCGGCCAAATTCGTCTCCGTGTGCATGACTGGCAAGCGGTAGCGATCGTAATATTGGTGGGTGATCACATAGTATCCAAAGATCTCGCCCGCCGCCGACCACGTGCCATCCGCATGCACCAAGTGCTCGTTCGTTATGTAGTAGTCGTTGCCCATCACGCAATTGGCTTTGACGTGGTTGTCCCGAAACCAGTTGTATTCTTGGCGTGTCATCCCGTTATCCTCGAGGTATTGATACATGTTCGCGAAGACCGGATGTCCGTAAGTTAAATCGAGCGAGAGAAACCGGCGTTCGTTCAAGACGTTTGCTTGGTACAAGGCATCGGGACCCTCGGGATGGAAATATTCCGACGATTCGCTTTGGATAAATATCGCCCGGCCCTGGACGTCCAAAATGGATCGCATCGCCAATACATTTGCCTTGCACAGATTCTGCAGGGCTGTCACAAAGGCGACATCGCTCGTCTGGCGCTCGTTCCACCAGCCGTATAACCCAGAGAACGTGGCGGCAATGAATATTTCGTTCACGGGCGTGAAATAGCGAACCCACGAGTAACGTTCTGCGAAGGCTTGCGCATACTCGGCAAAATATCCCGGCCAGTCCGGATTTTGAAAGTTGCCCACCCAATCCGGCACCCCAAAGTGACAAAGGTCGGCGATGGGCGTAATGTGCATATCATTCAGAGCGCGGAATGTTTCGTCCGCGAAGGACCAGTCGTATCGTCCTGGCCCAATGTGGGTTTTGTGCAAAGGAGGCCCGTATCGCAGATAGCGAACGCCGAGCTCCTTGACCAGGTGAAAGTCTTCCCGCCACTTGTCGTAGTGGCCGCACTTCTCCATTTCATCCACCCGCTTGGTGGATCCATCGGGAAGCTGTATGGTGGGATAGCTATTCTCTATCCCGGTTGCGAACATGAAGGTGGGCATTAGAGGATGTCGAGGCGGCCGCCATCGACCACCAGTGTAGTCCCAGTGATGAACCGAGCCTCGTCCGCGGCTAGGAAACAAATGGCCGCCGCGATGTCTTCAGGCTCCCCGATCGCCCCTTCGACCTTCTCGGCGCCGCTTTTAACGTTCGGGTTGTTCCAGAGCATGGGAGTGTTCACCGCTCCGGGGGCTACGCAGTTGATCCGGATCTTCAAATCGGCCGCCTCTTCGCTAAATCCCCGGGTGAACGATTCCATGGCGCCCTTGGAGGAGGCGTAGGGCACCACGTTTCGCGTGGTCTCATGCGCGTGGACCGAGCTGATGTTGACTATTGCGCTGCCCGGAGGCATGTGAGGCACGCCATGCTTGCAAAATAGAAAGACCGAGCGCATATTAACCCGCATCACCTTGTCCCAGTCGTCCTCATCAAGGTCCACAATCGGCTTGAACGTCATCATCGCCGCGTCGTTAACGATCACGTCGATCTTCTGCCACTTGTCGACGGTTTGCTGCACCGCCGCCTGCACCGCCGCTGCTTCACCGATGTCGCAGTGGATGTAGATGGCCTCTCCGCCATCCTTGGCAATGGCTGCAGCCGTCTCGGCGCCATTGGCATCGTTCACATCGACGATCGCCACCTTGCCACCCTCCGCCGCAAACCGCTCACAGGCTGCACGGCCAATGCCAGAGCCTCCGCCGGTAACAAGGCACACCTTGTCTTTAAATCGCACGAACAACCTCCAATTCAAAACAGAAGCAATCCATTTCTTCTCTTTCGGTTGCAATAGCCGCTTTCAGGTTCCATTTTCTTTCAGGGTTGGCCTGCTTGGCGCCTTGGGCTTACAATGGAGATGTGCGAGGTAACGCTTTAATGGCGGTCTTGTCGATCCTGGGTCTTGCTTCTATTTCAAGCGCACAGCATGAGAGGGCAAGCAATCCGTTTAAGGGCAGCGGCAGCGGATCATCGCAGTCTCAGTTGCAGGGACAAATGGACCGCCTCAATGACTCTTTGGCTTCTCCATCTTCGCCGATGACGAGCGGTTACGCACACCGTCGGAGCCACAACTGCAGTGAGCCATTTAGGCGTCGTGGCGCATTTTGGGTTGGCGCTGTGCTAGTCAGCGTCGATACAAACTATGCTCTGCACGGAGCTGACCTTACTTTTGGCCCCGATGGCCTGGGATATGGTTCGCTCGGGGTCGTGTTTCCTGACGACTGCTCTGCGCATGGCTATGTGCTTCGAGTCGATACATCAATCCGCGGCGCCATTGATCGCTGTCGGTCGAAGGCACCCTATCTGGGTCTTGGCAACCCGCGAGCGCTGCCTAACTGACGCTAAGGCGTGTCGGCGCCGACCGGAGTTTCGCCCTGCTTCAGATAGCCGTGTTCGCGAGCCAGCTTCTCGCGTCCGATCGGACTTTTGAGGTCGGAGTCGCGTTTCTCCAGAGACGTTTGCTGCATCTCGTCAGTCTGCGCTTGGGCCAAGAGTTCGTTCGCGTGCGACCGCTGCTCGCGGTAGACCTTCCAAGGGGCCCGGGCCAGATAGGCGCCCATCACCGCCGCGAAGATGACGATCATCCATGTTCGAGTCTTAGAACTTCCGTGTCCCATAACCCGATTAAACCACCTTTGTCAGGATCAAGTTAGTGTGTCCGGCCACTCCGACGGGAACTCCTGCTGTAAGGATGGCAAGATCGCCTTTGTTCAGCCTCTTGACCTTTTCGAACGTCCTCAGCCCGTTGTCGATAGCCGCGTCGGTGTTCATTGGCTCTGGAATAAGTGCTGCCTCCACTCCCCAGACGACGGCCATCTGAGCTTGGACACGCTTGGACCAAGTGGCGCAAAGGATGGGAGACCTAGGTCTGAATTTGGACACCAGCCTCGCGGTTTGGCCACTCGTTGTAGTCGTTATGATCGCGGCAGGCTTAATAAGTTGACTCAGATCCACCACTGAGTGCGCAACCGCTTCGGTGTGCGAGATGCTGCTCAAGGCCCGCTCGTTGAAGTCCATTTCGATCCTCGTCCGATCAAAATGCGGCTCCGTCCGTTCCGCGATGCGAACCATGGTCTTCACGCATTCGATCGGATACTGTCCGGAGGCGGTCTCGCCGCTGAGCATCACCGCGTCGGTGCCATCCAAGATCGCGTTCGCCACATCGGTTGCCTCGGCCCTTGTAGGTCGTGGGTTGGAGATCATGCTTTCAAGCATTTGAGTCGCCGTAATCACAGGCTTGCCTAGCCTCATGGAGTGCTCGATAATTCGCTTCTGAGCCATCGGCACCTCCTCGATGTCCATCTGCAGTCCCATGTCCCCCCGCGCCACCATCACGAGGTCCACCACGGAGGCGATTTCGTCGATGTCGTGCACTGCTGCCCGGGTCTCGATCTTCGCGCAGAGAAGAATGGTCTTGTCGTACTTATCGACCTCCTTGCGGAGGTCCATCACGTCCTGCCCGCTATGCACATAGCTCAGCGCCATGTAATCCACCCCGCAGGCGGCTGCCTCTTTGATGTCCTCGAAGTCCTTCGGAGTGAGGCATTGGCACTCAAACACACGTCCGACAATGGTGACGCCCTGCCGGGAACGGACCACGCCGCCACTGATCACCTTGGCCGAGAAGTTGGAGCCCATCGGCTTCTCCAGCTTCAACTCGACGTTGCCGTCCCCGAGTAGCAGTCGGCCGCCGTTCTTAAGCTCAGCCAAAACCTCAGGCTGGGTAATCGGAATCGTGGCCTCTGCAGGCCCAACCGTCACTGTCCGTCCTCCGGCCACTGTCATCAGGCCGCCCGAAATCTCGCCGATCCGAAACTTGGGGCCCTGCAAGTCAGCCAGAATCGCCACCGGCGCAACGGCAGTGCTCAACTCGCGCAACCACGTAACCCACCGCCGCCGAGTCTCCCAGTCGCCGTGGCTGCAGTTCAACCGAGCCACGTTCATCCCTGCGTCGATCAAGGCCCGAATCGACTCGCGGCTATCCACGGCGGGGCCCAGCGTGCAAACAATCTTGGTCCGACGGCGCATGGCTGCGATGTTACGACATGAATCGCCATGTGGCATCGCCTTGTAGGTGATGGTCAAAGCGATTCGCTCGAGCTAAAACTGGGACCAGCTGATTCGCGTTGGAAAGGATCATCCGCCTAAAAGGCGATGCCACGCGAATCTAAGCCTTGTATTCCGACCAAAGCCGCTCGAACTCCGTGACGAGCTTCTCCATCCCGTCAAAGCCGCCCAGCCAGAACGCCTCGCTCTTCAGGTCCACACCAACCATTGCCATCAGCTCGGCCGGACTCTTAGAGCCACCCGCCGTCAGCATGTCAATGTACTTCTGCTGGAATGAAGGCCCCTCGCGCTTGGCCATCTGATAAAGCGACAACACCAACCACTCGCCAAACGAATAAGCGTAAACGTAGAAGGGCGAGCCGATGAAGTGGCTGATGTAGCTCCACCAAGCGCGATGCTGCTCGCCCAGATGGACGCTATCGCCGAACATGGCTTGCAACTCTTCCTGCCAGATCTCGCCAATGCGCTCCCAAGTCAGCTCGCCTTCGGCTCGCCGCGCCTCGTGGCAGCGCTGCTCAAAGCGGAACATGGCCGCTTGCCGGAAAACAGTAGCGAATACACCTTCAACCTTCTCCGCATAAAGCGCCAACTTGTCCCTCAAATCGGCTTCGCCAACGAGCCTCTCAAAGACCAGCATTTCGCCGAAAGTGCTCGCAAGCTCGGCCAGCGGCAGGGTGCCTTGGAAATTGAAATAGGTCTGAGCGCGGCTCAATGAGGCATGCACGCCGTGGCCAAGCTCGTGGGCCAGGGTCATCACGTCGTCCATCTTGTTGAGATAGCTCTGGAGGATGACCGGGTGAGTGTCGGGGGTCATGTAACTGCAGAAGGCCCCGCCGGATTTGCCCTTCCGCGGTTCAGCGTCTATCCAGCTCTCGTCAAAGAACTCCTTCGCTCGCCGGCTCATCTCCGGGCTAAACGTCGCAAAGGACTCAAGCACAATTTCTCGGGCATGGTCCCAACTCACTTGCTCCTTGGTCTCAAACAAGGGCGCGTAGCGGTCGATGTGAGTCAGCTCAGGCAAGTCCAGGATCTCCTTTTTAACCTTGTAGAACCGCGCCACCAAATCGTAATGCCTGCGGCAGAGCCGGATGACGAGGTCGACGGTCTCTTTGTCGAGTTCATTGGCCAGGTGTCGCGCATGCTCGGGATAAGGATGCTTGCGCAGTCGATCCTTAATCGACTTATCGAGGAGGATGTTATTGAAGTTCAGAACCAGAACTCGTTTGGAATCTTGTAGGCCCGCTGTAAACGAGTCCGCCGCCGCCTGGCGAATCGCTCGATCAGGATTTCTAAGAAGTGCCAGCACTTCCGACTGGCTCGCCTCCTTCTTCTCCCCGGACGGGAGCTCCAAGTGATAAACGTAGTTCGACGTGACGTCGTCAAACAGCCGCTCCCACGCCCGGACTCCGGTATTTGCGGTCTCTTCGAGGATGACTTCTTCCGCTTCACTAAGCCGGTGGGGGCTGAAGGCCCGGGCAGTCTGGATGTAATGGTGGTAATTCGCAACAGCCGGGTCTGCTAAGCAACGTTGAATAGCCTCTTCCGGAGCACCCATGAGCTCAAGCTCAAAGAACATCACCTTGATGCTGATTCCCGTCGCCAATTCGTTTTGCTTTTGCTGAAATGCGCCGATCTTTGGATCGCTCACATCCGCAGCAAAGAGCAAATGTCCAAAGATGATCGGCTTGGAGGCTTCCATCCAAAACGCCTCGATCTCTTTGAGCGCGGCCGCCAGAGTCGTTGGCGCCAAGTCAGGAGTCTCGATCTTCCCGCGGTAGGTTTCGGCAAATCGGTCGGCCCGTTTATTAGCCTCATCCCAAGTCTCCTGAATCCGAGGATCGTCGAGGTCGGAATACAAAGCGGAAAGATCCCACCGAACGGCGGGAGGAGCGAGTTCTTCGGCGACGGGCATGGGTCAATTATGGGTGATTGGCTGATTGGGTGGCAGGTCGCGGGGTACGGGTTACGGCAGGTCGACTCTTCATCAGAATTCAGAATTCGGAATTCGGAGTTCGGAGTTCGGAGTTCGCAGTTCCCGTTACCCGTAGCCCCTCACCTGTCGCCCGCATCCGCATTTTTGCGGGGAAAAGAGCCTGAGTTGCTGTGTCGCAATCCGACGAACCAACCTAGAATTATAAGGTTGCCATGGGAAGAGAAGAAGCCAGCATTCCAGGTGTCGCAGTAGCGGCCGCTTTCGCATTTCTCGGAACGGTAGGCCATTTTATGGTCCCCGAAGGTCATGAAGTCGCCTGGCTCTGCCTCTTCGTCTGCTCCTTCGCCACCTTCTTGGCCAGCTTCAAATCGCCGGAAAAAGCCGAATAGAGCCTTGAGAGAAGGAGAACTTCACCTCCGTCCCATACTCGCTACTCAACGCTCGATACACAATGCTCAATGCTCAATGCTCAATGCTCAAGGCTCAAGGCTCAAGGCTCAAGGCTCAAGGCTTAGGGCTTAGGGCTCAAGGCTCAAGGCTTAGGGCTCAAGGCTTCCCCGAACTATTTGCCCTTCTTGAAGACCTTGGCATCCAGCGACATAGAGCCGGCGCCAGTGAGGATCAAGGCTGCCGCCATAAACATCAGGGCCATGGGATAGAAGACCGTCGGCAAGACGGTGTTGTCGCCGTGCAGGATTCCGCTCATAGCCCCTCGATGGATAAGCCCGAAGAACGACGCTGTTGCCATCGTGCACATAATTCCGAAGGCAGCCAGCCTTGTGCAGAGCCCAAACATGACGGCGATGCTCCCGCCGAACTCGCTGACCGCAGCGAGGATGCCCAGCCAATGAGGGATGTTATGCTGGATCTCCCACATGTTCAATTGAGCCTGGATTCCCGAGCTCCCGAAGATCGGAAACATGTGTCTCAGACCGTAGTAAAAGAGGATTGCGCCCAGGCCGATCCGAATGACCAGCAGTCCGATGTCCAGCGTCTTGTCGCCCTTTGAAGCCACGAAAAGAGTTTACGTAAATCCCTGTCCGAGAACCCCCAAAGATCCAGAACGAGCCGTCTAATCGGCAATCTTGGGGACCATGCCCGGTGATTTGTTGTCTATCAGTTTCAGGGGCCTAATTAGAGCTCCGGCCGCCGCAAAGCGAAAAAGAAATGATTTAAGCGAGAGAAGCGCACAAAGGAGTCCTAGTCGGGACTTCGGCTACAGCTAAACTTCTCTTGAAAGGATTCACCGTTGAAAGAGTTGGCCGATCAGATTCTAAACATCTTCCACAGCTTTGGCTGGGTTGACGCTTTGGACATCCTCCTGGTCGCCTTCATCATCTACAAAGTTTTGATGCTGATCCGCGGCACGCGTGCCTGGCGCATCGTTCTTGGGGGCCTCGTATTCATTTTCCTCCTTGCCCTTAGCAGCAAGTTCAAGCTTATTACGCTCAATTGGCTTCTCGATCGCGCCGCCGTGTTGCTGCCCGTCGCTCTAGTGATCCTCTTGATGCCCGAGCTGCGACAACTGATCGAAGGGATGACGAGGCTCCAGTTCCTTGGTTTCTCGCCGGACGAGAACACGGAAATTCGAACGATCGAAGAGATCGTAGCCGCTGTGTCGGAGCTTGCTTCGGGCCGAATTGGCGCCCTCATGGTAATTGAGAGAAACGAGAAACTCGATGAGATCGCCTCAACCGGCGTGATGCTGAACGCGCGTGTCAGTTCTCCACTGCTGGGCTCGATTTTCTACGAAGGTAATCCGCTTCACGACGGCGCAGTCATCATCCGCGGAGACACGCTCCTAGCAGGAGCTTGCCGCTTGCCCCTCAGCGAATCGAGGCGGGTTGACCGAGCCGTCCACATGCGGCACCGAGCCGCGCTAGGCGTTACTGAGGCGTTTGATTGCGTTGCCATCGTGGTCAGCGAAGAGCGAGGCACCATCTCCTGCGCCATCGGCGAAACGCTACAGAAGCTGAACAGCCCCGCTGAGCTGAGAGATTTACTCAACCGCGAGGTCCGGCGCCAAGAACCTAGGCCGCGTCCCAAGTCACTTATCTCTATCAAATCCAAAGCCGAGGCAAAGCGGTGAACGAGGCGGTTGGGTTAAGGGCAAAGGTGCCAATGATGGCGGCGTCGCTCGTGCTCTCTTTCTTGTTATGGGCCTACGTTCAGATCATCCAGCCGGCGAACGTCCGATATCTCAACATTCCCATCCAGAAATTCAACGATGACGAAAGCCTTAAAGGTTTCGTCGTTGGCAAACTGAAGACCGCAAGCATCCAGATTACGGGGCCGGACGATGTCCTATCGAGTGCGATGGACGACATTAACAAGAGAGGCATGGTTGCTGCTTATGTGGACCTTAGCGACGCCCATCCAGGCGTTGACAATTACCCTCTTCATCTCTCGTTGGCCAGGCACGATCTCAAATACACGGTGACGCTCGAAGATTTGACCACTCAGGTCGAAATCCAGCGTCGTGGCACGCGTACTGTGCCCATCGACATCGATCCCGCTGGCCAACCGGCTGACAAGAACCTGGCCTATGACGGTGCCACGGCATCACCTTCGGTGGTGGAGATCTCAGGCGCGGCCGATGCTGTGCGACAAGTCAAGTCGGTGAAGGTCATCTTAGACCTATCTCAAATCTCCTCGTCCGAGAGCGTTCCCGAGACGCCGGAGGTGGTCGACGATAAAGATCAGCCTGTGGACGGCGTATCCATCTCACCCCAAACGGTGAGGATCGCCGTCGGGATGGCTCCCGCTCCGCAGTCTGAAACCGTTCTCGTCAGCCCGGTCATCAACGGACAACCGGCCGTTGGGTTTACGGTCAAAAACATCTCGGTGATGCCAAACCAGGTTGCCGTCCAGGGGCCGCCCGAGGTCCTTTCCAAGATGAGAACAGTTCCGACTAAGGCAATCGGCATCAACGGGCTTACGGCATCTGCTGTGTACCAAGTGCCCGTCGAACTGCCTATGGGAGCGAAGCTGTATTCTGCTAAAACAGTGAAGGTTCGAGTTACGATTGAACCGGTGGGCACTTCTTCATCATCTTCCCGACCCATCACCGTTCCCTAAATGGAAATCCGACCCATCCGAGCCGGCGAAGCCGAATCCTTTCTTCGCCTCCTTTGCGATGTATTCGGCCTCGACTTCGGCCGCGCCCACCGAATCTTCTTCACCGAGCCAATGTTCGATCTGAACCGGAAATGGGCGCTCTTAGAAGGCGATGAAATCCTATCCATCCTCACCAACGTTTCCCTTGAGTTCGGTTGGGGCAAAGCGATCGGCATCGCAGGCGTCGCCACGAGAATCGACCGTCAGAACGAAGGGCTGGCTTCCAAACTGCTCGAAGCGGTTCTCGCCCAAGCGGAGAAAGACGGTGAAACCGGTGCTCTCCTCTTCGCAAAAGCGCCTACGCTTTACGAAAGGGCCGGCTTCCAAGTCATGGACCAAGTCATCCGCGGGCCCATAGATAGAGCTTCTGAAAGGTCCGAGATCCGAGGTCCTAGATCCGACATCTCAAATCCCAAATCCGTTAACCCAGAGCCCAGAGCCCAGAGCCCAGAGCCCTTCAAAATCCTCGACTTCCAACAGGTCCAAGACCGTTACGACCACTGGTCCCTCCAAAACCCCAACCGTCTCCGCCGGAACGACCGCCGTTGGGGCTATTGGCGTTGGAATTTGCGGGTTTGTACAGAGTTCGAGGACGGCTATATATGCTCAGAAGCAGGCCTCGTCCGAGAGTGCGTTGTCTCTCACCCGGTCGACTCCTGGCCTCTCCCAGCCGGCGCAGAGTGGCTCGGCCTTGAGTCGCTCGCCAACGAGATTGGCGTTCCCCTCAAGACCAAAGACCACGAACTCCACCTCATGACCCGTAACGTCCCCTCCTGCCCCCAAATGTTCATGACCGATCAGTTTTGAACCCAAGCTCCGCGTCCTCACACGCTTCGGCCCAAATTCCTGGGATCGTATTGGGCGCTAGCTTGGCGACTTCGTGGGGCGCTGGCGGTTGGTAGGTATTTCCCAACGTGTCGAGAAGGCTAAGAATGCCGGCATAGTTCTTGTCGTTGCCGCTTGGCAGGTGGTGCACCCTATGCAGGCTCGGGCTCGCAAAAACCTTAGAGAACCAACCCCAGTCCAGCTTCAAATTAGAGTGAAGCAGCACCGTATAGACCCTCTCCAGCAACACGAGCAAGCCAATCGATCTTAAGTCGATGCCGAGCATCAAAGCCGGCAGGTTTGCGCCGACTATGATGAACAAAAAGTCCACGGGGTGCTGTCTGGAACTGGCGCTCCAGGTCATCTCCGTCACCGTGTGGTGCACGGAGTGGAATTTCCAGAGGAAGGACGATTTATGGGAGAGACGGTGGGCTGTATAGACCCAAATCTCGGCCATGAGCAGGGCCGCCGTCGCCTGTAGCCAGAACGGCTGGTGCTGGACGGTGGCCGACCAGGAGTGGGGCAAGAGCCCCCTCAGGAGGAAGGCCACCTCGTAAACGATCCCTGCGGCTATCCACAATCCGTAGGATTGGTAGAACCAGAGGTAGGCGAGGTCTTTCAACTTCGGCCGCGCTGCCCCCTCGCCCTCGAATATCTCCTCAAGAGGCCAGAAGATCAACGCGCTGAAGGCAACGAAGAAGAGGCCGCTTCCAAAGATTTCAATCGATAGCCGCAGGAGATTCTGTGACTGCATGTGCGATCCGCTAGTTAGTAGCCGGCCACCACACCGCCGCCCGTAGCCAGCGGGTATGCCACTGCAAACACCGCAACTCCCAATAGGATTGCGGCGACTAGAAACAAGATTCGCTTTCGCATTTCTGTACCTCCAACAAGGTGTTCACTCCATTAGTGCCATTTCGAGAGGCATTTAGTTGGCTCAAGCGAAAGAAAAACTGATTTCGGGAACCGTCGCGCCCGAAAAGCAATTGTCGTTCCGAGTTCCGAGTTCCGAGTTCCGAGTTCCGAGATCCGAGATCCGAGTTCCGACGAGATCCGAGATCCGAGATCCGAGATCGACCTACCCCCTCGATCCTTCTTCAATTTCCGTAGGACGAGCAGAAGATTGTCACCCTTCCCATACAGAAAGTTGGTAAAGCGCCAACCGCCATTGGACCTTTCAACCTGTGCCGTCACCGCAGGCTCCTTCGTCGAGTACGAGCTGTATACGCTCACAAGCCAGTCTTGCCCTTTGTGTTCGGTCTTACCGACCGAGTAGTGCTTCGCCGGATCTTGCGAGTTGAGAAACGGGTCGAAGTCAAGTCCGACAACCTCGCTTGGATCCTTGCTCTGGGCCTTCCGGTCATCCATGAGAGCCCGAAACAGCTCGGGGCTAAAGAGGGCCTTCTTCGACTTTAGAGCGTCCTCTTCGGGATCGCCCTTGCCGTTGAACGCCTGAGGCAGATACCAATCGTAAAAGCCCTGAACAAAACGACGAGGGGAAGTAGCCGCAAACGGCGCCTTTGCCTGCCGAGCATTCGCCCTAAACGACTGGAGACCAAGAACTGCGTAAACGTGAACCGCTAATAAAATCATTTTCTAACCTGGCTAAATCCTACTCGCCGGCCGAGAAGTCGATCACCTTTGTGAGGGTAGATGGGTGAGCCTGGCCCGTGATGGTCGCGGTGACCTTCATCGCCTTCTCGTTGTGCCCGTAGATCAGTACGGGCATGAATACCTTTCCAGTCGGCTGGACGAACGGAAAGGCGAGTTGCTGATTGGCGATGACCTTGCTGCCCTGGATCACCTTGACGGTGAGCTTCCTCGCTTTCGGCGCGTTGATCTGCTCCTTAGGGCAAGTGATCTCGACTACCACCATCGTCGTTTCGCTCGAAGTCTCCGCATCCCCGCCTCCGATGAATGTATTGAATAGGGCAAAACCTGGCTGCGAAAGAACGTCTCTGGACATCTTTCCAGTGGACTCATAATAGAGCTGCGCGCTAATGCCCGCAACCTTGAAATCGGGGACGCTCCGCCTCTTCGAGACATGCTCGCAAATAGCGAAGCTAGCGGTCAAGGCAATTGTCAAAAGAACTCCTGCGAAGCGAACTCTGCTGATCATCTAATGCAAGTCTACTGCGTTCCACGGAATGGTGAAATGACCCGTGATGACCTCCGAGCGAGCGTTGAAGGAATAGGCGCAGGTGATGGTCGCCAGCAGCGAATTTGCAGTTGACCTCTGAAGTTGAGTAAGTAATCTAAGCGCATGAATCTTGCCACTCTCCTGGTTCTTCCTCTTCTGCTATCGGGCCACCATGTGGCTGTTAAGAATCCGAAGGTCGCTATCCAGACCCAACTCGGCACCATTGAAATTGAGATCGACTCCAAGCATGCGCCGGATACAGCCGCGAACTTCCTCAAGTACGTCGACGAAGGCCGATACAACGGTGGACGATTCCATCGGACCGTGACGATGCAGAATCAGCCCGACAAGAAGGTGAAGATCGAGGTCATCCAAGGCGGCATCAACCCCACCTTTGCCGATAAGGACTATCCGCCGATCAAGCTGGAGCGGACCAACAAGACGGGCATCCTCCATCGGAACGGCACCCTCTCCATGGCGAGAGACGGGGCGGATACTGCGACTTCCGACTTCTTCATCTGCATCGGCGATC
>JANYLD010000153.1 GCA_025363835.1 Armatimonadota bacterium | reverse complement strand
CCGATGATGGGAGACCAACTTTTGGACGCGAGTTTCAAGGGGTCCGCGTCCAAGGCCTAGAATTCTATTGCGAGGCGTAAAGAAAGGCAGTAGATTGGAATGGCAGCAATGCAAAATTTCAGTTCGCAACCTGGCGACAGCCTAACTTCGGTAGAGGCACAAGAGGTCTTAAAGGCCTGGACCAACCGGCAGCAAGCTCAGGGAGTTGACGCAAGCGTCAATTCTGTAACAGCGCTGGCTGCCGGTTTGGGCGTTTCTGAAGATGATGTCCGGAAAATGCTCGAGGACATTCGGGTTCAGCAACGGTCTCAACAGATCGCTTCCGGATACCTGGAGCAAGAGCAAAAGCATCGAAAGAGGTTGGACATTACGGCCGCAATCGGGGCGGGAATAGCCTTGCTCGTTTTGGGCCTCGCGGTAATTCTGTTCTTAGCCTTTACTCATTCTTCTGTCAGGGAAACCAATTTCAATGAGACGCCTATTGCCGTTTCGGGCAACGTGCCAGGCCTTCCAGGCACAATTTCGGGTCTTCCAGAAATTCACGGTGGCAAATCGATCATGAGCTCCGAAAACGGGACAACGACGATTATCGACCAAAACGGCATTCACATCCATAAAGCGGACGGCCAGGAAATCCAGATCGACGATCCCAGCGCACTAAGCCGGGTTGCGGGTCAACTGGGGCAAATCAAAGGGCGAGAAGCTGCGGAGACGGTAAAGAGACAAGGAAAACCGCTTACGGAACAGCAGACGAAAGACTTGACGGACTTATCCAAGCAGGACGCCGACTTGAAACAAGCGGTTAAAGAGGTCACGGACAGCCTCAAGGACACGCCAGAACCGCCCACCGCGCCGCCCGCTAGCGGACGTTGAAGTATTTGGCTTCGGGGTGGTGAACGATGATCGCACTTGTCGATTGCTCGGGGACGAGCATGAACTCCTGAGTTAGCTCGATTCCTACGTCCTCAGGATGGAGGAGTTCGAAAAGCTTGGCTTGGTCGTCAAGGTTTGGACAGGCGGGATATCCGAAGGAATAACGAGCGCCGTGGTATTTGGCGCTAAAGAGGAGGCGCATGTCCTCCGGCTCCTGATCGTCGATTCCCATCTCGTGGCGCACTTGCTTGTGCCAGTACTCGGCTAGAGCCTCGGCCGTTTCCACCCCCATGCCGTGCGTAAAAAGGTAGTCCTGAAAGTCGCCCTTTGCGAACAGCTCACGCTCTAGTTTGGACACGTCTTCTCCGACGGTGACAATTTGAAAGCCCACCATATCTCGGATCTCGGATCTCGGATCTCGGAGAGGTTGGAAGAAGTCGGCGAGGCAGAGCCTTCTTCCGTCCCTTTGGCGAGGGAAGGTGAACCGGAGGCGCTCGGTCTTTGCGTCGTCTTGGAAGATGATGAGGTCGTTGCCTTCGGAGGCGCAGGGGAAGTAGCCCCATTTGACTCTTGGCTTAAGGACCGAGGCAAGCTCCCGCTTCATCCGCTCAAAGATGGGCTGCGCGTTTTCTGCAAGCCACGCGTTGAACTCGATGTTGCCCATTCCCTCTTGGCGCTTGAATTGCCATTGTCCACGGAAGAGGGCGATCGGGTTGATGTATTTGTAGATCTCCCAGATATCGAACTTGGCCGGCTTCTTGGCCCCGTAGAAAGGGAGCGTGGGGGGGTTGTCTACCGACTGTATTTCTGACTTTGTCCCGTCAAAGGTGTACAGAACGGGATCGAGAACGTCTACTCGGTGGCTCCTAACTCTGATTGGTGCTTCTTCCAGGTCCTCGGCTGATTCACCCGTGATTTCCTGTTTCCCTTGAACTGCCGGCGTGGGCTTAGGAGCGGGTGCTTCGTCTCCGCAAAGCTCGCCCATGAGCCGCAGACCTTCGAAGGCGTCTTGTGCGTAGTAGACGTGGCCGTGGTAGATGGCTTGGAGGTCTTGCTCCACGTAACCTCTGGTAAGAGCCGCGCCGCCTAGGATAACTGGGGTGCCGTGGAGTTCTCGGGAGTTCATCTCAAGCAGGTTGTCCCGCATGATGAGGGTGCTCTTGACGAGGAGGCCGCTCATGCCGATCACTTGGCATTTGTGCGCTTCGGCGTTCTCCAAGATGCTGTTTATGGGCTGCTTAATGCCGATGTTGACGACCCGGTAGCCGTTGTTTGATAGGATGATATCGACAAGGTTTTTACCGATATCGTGCACGTCTCCCGCCACGGTGGCGAGGAGGATGGAGCCTTTCTCGCTACCTTCGACCTTCTCCATCAACGGCTCGAGGACCCGAACAGCGGTCTTCATCACCTCGGCGCTTTGAAGAACGAAGGGGAGTTGCATCTTCCCTGCTCCAAACAGCTCACCCACGGTCTTCATGCCGTCGAGGAGGATGTCGTTGATAATGGCGAGCGGCTCGTAGGTTTCTAGCGCCTGCTGGAGGTGGGCGTCTAGATTCTTCTTGATGCCGTCAACGATGTGGCGTTTAAGGGTGTCCTCAATGGACAACCCTTCGAAAGGGTCGCTCGCAGTGGAGGCGGCCTTGACGTGCTCAAAGCGAGCCATTAACTCGAGCAGAGGATCATAGATACAAACCCTCTGACTGTCTTCTGATTCGGGCATTGGCTCTTTCGTTAAGATACCTTTTTAGGTTCATTTGAAGCAGGGGCTAACCGCGTAAATCGTAAATCGTAAGTCGTAAATCGCCGCAAGGGATTGGGAAGTTCGGCCTTGCTGCCCCATTGCGGTGATTCATTAGGTCCGGGAAACCTTTCTGGGTCACCGCGCGTTAGAAAGCCAAGCGGTGCGAAACTCTCGACTTTTGGAAAGGGCAGTTCGGTTGACGCTGGCACTTTTGTTTGTGCTGGGCGCTTCCCTGCCCTCATGGTCTTCGAGCGCCTGTGCGGTGACTTCTTGTTCGACGTCTACGATGTCGGGGTGCGAAAAGCCTTGTTGCTGGCATTCTCAGGCCAAGGCCAAGGCGCCGACGCCCAAGCCTTCGCAGACAAAGACTTCGTGTCCGTGCGTTGCGAGCGCCGGCTTTTGCCCCTCTCTAGCGGACACCGAGCAATCGGTAGGGCCGTGGACCGCTTGTGACGCTGTTCTAGCATCAGCGGTGACGGTAACAGAGTCCTTGACCACCGTTTCACCCCTGGCCGTTCCTCTCGCTTCTGACCACTCTCCGCCTCAAAACCACGGCGATCCATTTCAAGGCCGTGCTCCTCCGGTTGCGTGAATATCTGCGCCTGGCTTCTAGCAAAGCTGGCGCTCTTCGTCATTCACGACCCTAAACCGGAGTTTATCAATGGACAAAATCACATACCTGACCCTCTTTTGCGCAGCAGTTTTTGCAACCCAGGGGATGGCGCAAACATCTACCACGCCGTTCAACGTCTTGAAATCCTCTAAGACATCCGTCAAGGAATCTGACCTGAACCGAAAGTCCAACGGCAAGGTAACCGCCGACGGCAAGGCCTTACAGTTCAGCGGACCCAGCGTCCGCCTCGTGGTCCATACGGGACCCGACGACGACATGATGTCTTACCGGATCCATGGCCTCCGCAATCCAACCCTCTATGTTAAACCTGGAGCGACGATGGAAGTTACGTTCGGCAATACGGACGGCGACATGTTCCACAACATCCGCTTCGGCGCCAATCAGCCGCCGTTTGCGGCAGGTACGACGGATGCGGGCACAGTTGGCTCGGACTCGCTTCCGCACAAGACGGAAAAATCTGTCTTTGCCCAAAAGTTGACCATCAAGGCGCCCACTCAGCCAGGGACTTACAGCTACTTCTGCACGATCAAGGGCCATGCTCCGGCGGGCATGTACGGGTTAATCGTCGTTCGCTGAGGAGCCCTATGAGACAAGCAACATTTAGATCGAATCTCGCATTAGCACTCCTGATTCTGTTTGGAGGATCAGGACTGCTAATGCCCTCGGAAGCCCAAGCTCAACAAACGGTCACGTCTGGCCCCTATATGGTGCAGCTGACGAACGACGAAAAGACAATTCCTCTCAAAGGCAAGACCACTTTGGACCTGTTCGTCATGGACGCCAAATCGATGGCGCCCATTCAAGGTCTAAAGATCACGGGCAGCCTCGATATGCCTGAAATGGGAGGCATGGACCTCGCAACGCCGGTTATCACGGCGGGAACTCAGACTGGGCATTACGATATCGTGGTGACGTTTCCGATGAAGGGCACTTACCGGCTCGATCTGAAGATCCAGCCGCCTTCAGGATCGTCCCTATCGACTTCCCTAACGATCACGCCTGCCGGCGCGGTAGCACCCCCGGCAAAAGGTGAGAAGGGCCAGATGAAGGGGATGCCAGGAATGGAAGGCATGTCCGGAATGCAGATGAAGGGAACCTTCGGCGATTGGCCGGCGAATCGAGAGGGGTCAGGAACAAGTTGGCAACCGGACTCCTCGCCGACGTTTATGAAAATGCTTCCCTCCTCGGGCCCGTACGACATCGGCATGATGGGGACCGTGCAGACGGGTTACGTTGACGCGGGAGGGAAGCGAGGGGACAAGCAGCTTTACGCCAACTCCATGGTTATGTGGATGGCCCGGCGCGAGACGGGAGGCGGGATCCTGGGGTTGAACTTCATGACCTCGTTGGACGCGATTACGAACGGAAAGAAGGGCGTCCCCAATCTTTTCCAAACGGGCGAAACGTTTAACGGCAAGCCCTTGGTAGACCGGCAGCATCCTCACGATTTCTTTTCGGAAGCTGCTGTTAGCTTCAGCAAACCAATTTCGCGGGACATGCGCGGCTTTGTTTATGCTGGGCCGATTGGAGAACCTGCGCTTGGCAATGTGATGTTTATGCACCGCGCGAGTGGGATGGAGATTCCTGAAGCGCCGATCTCACACCACTGGTTTGACAGTACGCACGTGAGCTTTGGTGTTGCCACGCTTGGGGTGACTCTAAAGGATAAATGGAAGCTTGAGGCCTCGTCCTTTAACGGACACGAGCCCAATGAGAACCGGTTCGATATTGAGCCGATTCACTTCAACTCTGCGTCTGCGCGTATTTCTTTCAACCCGAACAGGGACTTATCTTTGAGCGCGTCCTATGGCTTTCTAAAGTCGCCGGAAGCGTTGGAGCCCGGTGTGGACCAGCACCGTTTGACCGCCAGTGCCAACTACAACAAGTCTTTGGCGAACGGCGACGATTGGGCTACAACGCTGATCTTCGGTCGGCTCATTGTGACGGGCAGGAGAGATTCTAATGCTTACTTGCTGGAGAGCACCTTCTACCACAACAAGGACGCGTTTTTTGGGCGTTTGGAGCGGGTGGACAAGGATGAGCTTGTTGGAGTTCCGGCGGGAACCTATACGGTCAACAAAATGTTGCTTGGTGACGTTCGGAATGTGGCTTCAAAGGGTGGCTTCGATTATGGGATTGGCGGTTATTTTGGACTCTACAGCTTCCCGAGCTCATTGGACGCATTTTATGGCAGTAATCCGGCGACCTGGGGTTTGTTTCTTCGCGTTCGGCCATCGAAGATGTAGTTGGGATTTCACGCAGGGGCGCAGAGAACGCGGAGGCGCTGCCCGTGATTCACATCTTGGCTGGTCTGACACGGATGAAGATTCCAAGAGTTAGAGGGCTGTTGCCGTAGAAAGGCTTAAGGGAGGACGGATAGCTGTAGACGCCTGCGTACGCGCCCACTCCGTAGTCCAGTCCGTCATTGGAGGCGAAGTTGTGGACGTCTCCAACGACGAGCTTGTTAACGGTGTAGGTTCCGGTAGGGACGTCTGCGATTTCGGTTTCGTCGACTCGCTCGTAGCGGGCGAAAAAGGCGTCGTTTCGGTGATAGTAGGTCCCCTCGGCGAGCCAGCCGTTGGAGCGCGGCGAACCTTCGACGACGTTTTGACCGAGATAGACCGTTGCCGCGAAGGTGTCGCCGTTGGCTAGCTGATGGCCGTAGGCGCTGCTTGCGGTGAACTTGTGCTCGTTGGTTTCCGCGTTTATGTAGCCGTAAGAGGTGCTCAGGCTCCAATCGCTGGAAGGGTTGTAGGTCAGGCGGCCGGACGAAGAATTTAGAGAAACGGGGCCGATACCGTAGAGGTTAAGCGGGTCGTGCCCGTTAAACGCGGAGCCTTCGAGCTTCCATTTGTCTTGGTAAGCGACGCCAAGGGTGGCGACACCGAAGCTGATGTGGGCGCCGTCAAACCAGTCGTGGCTGATGGGAGCTTCTGGGATCTCCTGCCCGCTCGCGCGGTGCAGGAACATGACATTGCCCAACGCAGGCTCGCCGACAGGACCGCCGTAGAGGAATCCCGACCAGTTGTTGAACAACGGGTGGCTGTAGCTGGCAGCGATCTCTGAGAACACGTTGTGCGGGTCTTTACGGTCCGGAATGGTGACGTTGTGCACGGTGACGCCGCCTTCAAACAGGTTCGGCACTCCGTGCCTTCCGTCGATAACGGGGTCAAGCGAAGTCGTGAAGTCGAGTCCCAGGACGCCACCGCCGCGTAGCTCCTTGCGTCCCATCAGCATAATCATCGTGTTGGTGAACGGCCCGCGGTCGCCGCGCTTGCCGCCGTCGTTCACGTAGCCGGTCTGTGCGGTGCCCATTGTGCTGAAGCTCATGCCACGAGCCGAGAAGACTTCCTTCATGAAGGCGGGCGAAGAATCTGGTTGCCAGCTCGTGCCAGACCCCTCGCGGTTCATGGACCAATTTCCGAAGGCGCCTTTCATTTGCATGCCCATCATTCCTGGCATGCCTCGCATCTGTGGTTCAGCCGAAGTCATCAAGCCGAGTAAAGCAATGGCGAAGACACCAGGTCGAAGCTTTGATTGGGCTAGGTCTTTCATGCACCGATCCCGCGCTAGATCATTCGCGCGTCTCACTTACAGTGTGGGTTCCGCAGAGGCTTCTCCGCCGTCGTTGGAAAAGGGGACGCTCGTTGAAGCTGGACCGGGCATTCTGAGGGCGACGAACAAAGCTACACCCACCAAGGCGACGACGAGGCTGGCCCATTGGCCCGTGTTCAGGCCACCTACGATCGGCTCTTCTCGCCAAAAGTCCGTCAAGAAGCGAAGTGCGCCATAGAGGAAGAGGAAGATGGCCGCAATTCGGCCTCGTCTTTGGCGGAAATAGGGCAGCCTGGTTAAGCTCAGAAGGATAAGGAAAGTGAGGAGGTGCGAAGTCGCCTCATAGAGCTCCGAAGGATGGCGGGGTTGCTGGTCGATGTTGGGATAGATCACGCCCCAATTAGCATGGGTTGGACGACCCCAAAGCTCCTTGTTGGCAAAGTTGGCAAGACGTCCTACAAAGAGCCCGAGCGCCGCAGGAAAGGTGGCGATATCCGCCATAGGGAGCCACCTGAGTTTGTATTTAAGGCAGATCCAATAAATGGCGATGCAGACGCCTGCCAGGCCGCCGAAAAAAGCCATTCCGCCTTCCCAAACTCGGAAAACGAAAAGGGGGTCCTTGACCCACTCTGTAAGGTTCTGGAGCGCGAACCCCAGGCGTCCCCCTCCAACCACGCCGAGGATCAGGCCAAAGGTGAGGTCGTCAACTGCCTTTAGGGTCAGCCCCTGGACCTTTCGGTTGTTGGCCGCCCAACGGAAGGCGGCGTAGGCCATGAAGAAGCTCGCGATATACGCCAAGCCGTACCATCGAATCGAGAGCTCGTGGCCGAGCACGTGCGCGTGAAGCGCGTAGGGCGAGAGATTGTTGGTGAAGATCACGGGAGATTTACGTGGAGCGACTTAAGCTTGCAGTCATAACCGATAACCGCTGGCCTGGTAAGGCCGAGTCTACAGTACAAACTCGATATCGGGTGCTTCGAGACCCCTACCGCCCTTCGTTAAGCGAGCACATCACGCCAGGGTCTCCTCGTTCAATCTGCAAGGTAGCATGCTCGATCCCGAAGTTGTCGTGAAGCTCTTTGCAAATGTCTGCGAGGAATTGGTCCGTGACGGGCTCAGGATAAATGAGATGAACGGTTAGAGCCGCCTCGGTGGTGCTCATTGCCCAGATGTGCAAGTCGTGGATTCCCTGCACGCCGGGCACTAATTTCAAATAGGCTCGGACTTGCTCAAGGTCGATCCCCGCGGGAACCGCATCCAATGCCAGGTTTATGGACTCGCGAAGCAGGCCCCAGGTGGCTAGCACGACGAGCAGTGCGACCACGATGCTGACGACGGGATCTATAACGGAAAGCCCTGTCAGCCTAATTGCGAGCCCTGCGATCACCACCCCCAGCGCGACCGCTGCGTCCCCCGCCATGTGCTGATAGGCGCCACGGATATTTAAATCGCCTTTTCTTCCTGAGGCGAACATAAGTGCCGTTATGACATTAACAGCGATGCCCACCCCTGCTACAACCATCACTATGCCGCTCATAACAGGCGCCGGATTCATCAGGCGGCGCACGGCCTCCCAGAGAATTCCTCCGGTTGCGACGAATAGCAGGACCGCGTTAAGGAGAGCTGAAAGAATGGAGGACCGGCGGAAACCATACGTGTGCTTGGAAGTGGGGGCTCGCTTTGCGAGCATGTAAGCGCCCCAAGCGGCGAAGAGACCAAGGACGTCGCCGAAATTATGCCCGGCATCTGCTACCAGGGCAAGAGAGTGGGCTCGGATTCCGTAGACGATTTCCGCTACGACAAATGCGCCGTTCAAGACGATTCCCACCGCGAAGGCACTCCCAAACGTGGCGGGCGCGTGGCTATGGTTGTGGTGATCGTGTGCCAAGCGGGCCTCATTGTGGCGAAACGTTGCCTCTCTCCGCCTTACGCATACGGGGCATGGGTGTCGGGTGCTCGTATCGAGCCCTTCCTTCACGCAAATCGAACCTAGGTCCAATTTTTACGGTTATCATGTGCGAGCCTGGCATCGTTGACACAGATAAGGTCGACTAAGCGGCAGCTAAATGCAACGGGAGGCCGAGCGGCCGACCCCTCATCTCCGGGGGCTGTAAACTGGTTCGGGGACGTCCGGCATGTGAAGGGCGCAAAATAATGACCGAGAAGATTAAATCCGACGCGAATAGGCGACTTGCACGCATGTCTGGCCAGGTTCATGGCATCCAGAAGATGGTGGACGAAGAACGCTATTGCGTTGACATCCTGACGCAGGTTTCCGCTTTGCGGGCTGCTTTGGACCAGTTCGGTCTCTTGATGCTCTCGACTCATTTGGAGAGTTGCGTGTACGGCCACGGGACCGAGTCGGATCATTGCAAGCCGATGAACCACGAAGAGCGGCTAGAAGAAATCAAAGTCACTCTCAATCGCTTTCTGAAATGACCTCGTTCCGTAAGGGAGACCAAAGACGCCTAAGTGTGTCCGCTATCGGTTGGCGATGTTGATTTTAGCGTTCCGTTTGATGCCATCGAAGCCAGCTCTCCGTACGGGCGACCCGCGCGTCAACTCGTCCCAATCGGCAATTGCGATTTGAGACAGCTCGACTAAACTTGGCCATGTACGGAGTTGTTTGAAGTCCGGCTCTTCAGTGGGGACACCCCGCTCCGGATTGTTTTCACGCGGCTGATTGAATGGGCACACTTCTTGGCAGATATCGCAGCCGAAGGTCCATTCGCCAACTTTCGATGCCAGCTCGGCGTCTATCTCGCCAGGGTGCTCGATGGTGAGGTAGCTAATACACCGCCGGGCGTCAAGTTGCCATCGTTGATCCTCGTAGACGATCGCGCCGGTCGGGCAGGCGTCGATGCACTTCGTGCAGGAGCCGCACCCTCCTTCAAACGGGTGGTCAGGTTCAAAGGCGACTGTGGTCAAAAGGAGACCGATGAAGAACCAGCTGCCTCGTTTTGGGTCAATGAGCATCGTGTTCTTGCCGAAGAAGCCAAGGCCGGCTAGGTTGGCGAAGTCGCGCTCAAAGATAGGCGCGGAGTCGACGCATGGGCGGCAAACCGACCCGGGGTATTCGTTCCTTATCCAGGAAGCAAGCTTGCGCAGCTTGTTCCTTAGGACCTTGTGATAATCCCGGCCCAGAGCGTAGCGGGCGATGCGTGGTGAACCTGGTTTGTGCTCAACCGGCTGGTTATAGTTGAGGGTTACGGCAACGATACTTTGAGCGCCCTCCAGCAGTTTGCCGGGATGTTCCTTTAGCGGCAGGTGGCGAGTGAGATAAGACATCGACGCGCCATATCCCTTGCCCACCCACTGGCGATAGGCATCCAAGTGGGGGGGGCGGTCTGCAGCCGCTACACCGACGGATTGAAATCCGAGGGCTAGCGCTTCTTCTTTCAGTCTCTCGCTGGGGAGGCGTTCCGGCATGGACTATTTAGTGTACGTGGGATCAACGCTTTGCATGTTAGGGCGACGCGACATAAAGACGCGGCTACGGGTGGCGTTTGATTGTGCTGTGGTGTTAGGCGTTGACTCGCGACCTTCAAGAGCGCGCAATAATCTCGTTGTCGTGAAAGCGCTCTTTCCTGTATTCGGCCCCTTCATTCCGGCGGTGCTTGCAGCTATGCTTTTTCCTGTGCATGCCAAGCCGTCGATGCGAGATCAGGGTGAAGTTGTCGGCGAGGTCCGTGTTCAATTTCTGTCGCCAACGCTGGTGAGGTTGGAGCTGAAAGGCTGGGAGGGCTTTGAGGATCGAAATACGTTTACGGTAGTCAAGAGGCCAAAGCCGCTCGGCGACGTCCAAAGGACCGACGCAAATGGCAAGACTGTATTTAAACGAGGCGATCTAGAAGTTGACGTGCCGGACCCGAAGACTCTGCGGGGAGTTACTGTCCTTCTGGCAGGCAATGAGGTTTATGAGTGCGATGGAAATCCGCCCCCCGACAGCTTCTTCCCTGCTCCTGGCTCGATGCCGAAGTCGATCGCTATCGCAGACAATCCGAGAATGGTGCCACCCAAATGGGGAGCGAAGCCTGCGCCGGACAACAACAAGATTCATGTGGCCACCTCGGGCTGGGATTTGGGCAATCAGTCCACCGATATTTATGTTTTCGTGCCATCCGATTACGCCAGTTTTAGGAAGGAGTTCTTAGCCTTAATCGGTCCGATTCCAATGCCTCCGCTCTACTACTTCGGCTTCTGGCATAGCCGCTACCACCCCTATTCGGACAGGGATGTGCTGGATGTCATCGACACGTACCGGAAGAAGGATATTCCTTTGGATGCGTTTGTCGTGGACACAGACTGGCGAATCGGAGCCTCGCATGGCTACGCGGTGAACACGAAACTCTTTCCTGACATGCAGAAGTTCATCACTGACGTTCATGCCCGGCATGTGAAGGTCATGTACAACGACCACCCCGAACCGGTCTCCAAAGAAGCGTTGGACCCCAAGGAGCTGCAGTACCGCTATGAGGGGCTGGCCAGCCTGCTTAGGATGGGGGCGGACGTTTGGTGGTATGACCGCAACTGGGGCACGCACTTGGAGGAACCGGCAGGCTTGCCTAAGGAGGTTTGGGGGGCGGCCCTGTTTCATGACATCACGCAGGAGGTGCATCCCGACCAGCGTCCACTCTTGATGAGCAACGTGCCGGGGATCGACAACGGCTTAAGGCGATACGCGCCCCACCCGGCAACCCACCGTTACCCCTCATGGTGGACGGGAGATATTACGGGAAACTGGGACTATCTGAAGGGCGGAATCGCGAACGCGGTGGACGGCGGCGTGGAGTCCCTGTTGCCGTACATGAGCGAAGATTTGGGCGGCCATTTTGGCAACCCTAATCCCGAAATCTATAGCAGGTTCGTCGAGTACGGCACGCTCTCCCCGATGGCGAGGGTGCACTGCACGGCAGGCGAGGTACGAGATCCCTGGGTTTTTGGGCCTGAAGCGGAAGGCATTGTACGGGACTACGTGAAGCTGCGGTACCGCCTGCTGCCAACAATTTACACGGCTGCGCGGCAAGCGTATGACAGCGGGATGCCAATCGTCAGGCGATGCGATCTCTATTGGCCTAACAGGCCAGAGGCGAAACGTAGCGATCAATACCTGCTTGGAGACAATATCCTCGTTGCCCCGGTCCTGGAGTCCGGCGAAACTCAGCCTGAGAACATACCGCTGGAGCTGTTTCGCCACGGAGACCACGAACCCGGCTTGAAAGGCGAGTACTACCCAAACAAAGTCTTGAGTGGAGCGCCGCAGCTGATTCGGATGGACCCCACGATCGACTTCAATTGGGGCTTCGGAGCGCCGCTTCCCGGCATGCCCGATTCTCAGTTTTCGATGCGGTGGACCGGCAAGCTTGGGCCGTTGCCGGTGTCCGGCAAATATCGTTTCGTGGCGACCACCGATGATGGCTGCAGGCTGTTCATCGATGACCATCAGGTGATCGACGAATGGAAGATCAACCACCTCCCTAATTCGGGTGTGATTCAGCTCGAGCAAGGCAAAACCTACGACCTCCGGATGGAATATTTCAACGATGGGCAGGAGGGTTCGGCGAGGCTTCAGTGGATTCCGCCCGATCAACCCGCGGCTCCTCCGGCGCAGCGCACCGTTTGGATTCCACCGGGGGACTGGCAGAACCTGTGGACGGGCCAAATAGTCGCGGGTCCGACCGACGTTACGGAAACCTGCCCTTTGCGTAAAACGCCCATGTTTGTCCGACGCGGCTCCCTGGTATTTTTGGCGCCGGAAATGGAATATACGGGCCAGCATCCTTGGGATGCGATTACGATTGAAGCCTATCCGGCCGCTTCGGGGAGTTCTAAGCAGCTTCTCTATGAGGATGACGGCATTTCAAACGCCTATGTAGAGGGCCACTTCTCGAGAACGGAGTTTCAGATGGGGCGCACCGGCAAGACGGTTACCCTTCAGATCAAGCCTTTAAAGGGCGATTTTCAGGGGAAACTCGCTAATAGGCGATGGATAGCGAGAATCCACCTTCCCGATTCCGTGAGCAGTGCCTCGGTAAGAGTTGACGGACAACTTGTGAAGTCGCAGATCATCACTGCCCGAGCGTTGCGGATGGAGGAGGACATGCCTCTCCGAGGCCAAGGAGCGGATGGAGCGGGAACTGTGGTGGAGTTGGAAACAGGCAAGCTTTCCACTTCGGAACCGCACGCGATTGAGATCACGCTCGGCTAAAGACTTCCCTGGCCTCGATAAAGACTTTTTCGACGATCGGCGCCCCTATCCAATAAGGAATCTCCCGGAAATCTTGGCAGTCCCAGACGACAAAGTCCGCGCGCTTGCCGACTTCGAGGCTCCCACGATCTTGGGCTCGATCCAGGCTCGTCGCCGCGTGCAGGGTGCACGCAATGAGCGCTTCCTCGGGGGTCATTTTCATTTGGGTGCAGGCGAGCGACATGACGAAAGGAAGCGACGCAGTTGGCGACGAGCCGGGATTGAAATCGGTGGCAAGCACGACCGACAATCCCTCATCGATCATTGCCCTCGCATTGGGATAGTGGTGGAGGCCGAGGGCATAAACAGAGGCTGGAAGGAGAACCGGCTGGACATTGGCATCCTTCAGGGCGCGAATGCCCTCCAAGTCCGTTTGCTCCAGGTGGTCCGCCGTCTTGGCGCCAAGATCTGCCGCGAGTTGGGAAGCTCCGCAGCGGGTGAGCTGATCGGCGTGCATTCGTAACTTCAAGCCGAGCGATTTGGCTTTGGTGAGTATGCGGTCGGTGGTTGGGCAATCGAAATAGCCGTCTTCACAGAAGGCGTCGGCGTACTCGGCCAAGCCCTGTTCAGCTACTCTTGGCAGGATCTCATTGCAAATGAGCGCCGCGTAGCCGGACCGGTCTCGGTCGAATTCAGGAGGGATGGCGTGAGCGCCGAGGAAGGTGGGAATTACGTCCATCGGGGTTTCCTGGCCCAGCCGCCTGATCGCGCGAAGCATTTTTAGTTCATCGTCTAACGAGAGGCCGTAACCGGACTTTGCCTCTAAGGTGGTCGTTCCGTTCGCAAGCATCCAGTTCAGGCGCTTCTTGCCCGTTGCAACCAATTCGTCCTCGGAGGCGGCTCGTGTTGCCCACATCGTGGATAGAATGCCACCGCCCTCGGCAGCAATCTGTTGGTATGTGGCACCTTGGCTCCGCTTCTCGTATTCGGTGACTCGGTTTCCACCAAAGACGGGGTGGGCGTGGGCGTCGATGAGGCCGGGGGTTATTAGGCGGTTGCCGAAGTCGACAACATTGTCAGCCGTTGGGGCATTTTTAGATTCGCCTATCCATTCAATGAAACCGTCGACAACTTCCATGGATCGAATTTCGGTGAACGCTGTGGCAGCACCAGACCCCTGCCTGAACGTAAGTAAATTTCCTTTAACGAGCATCGAAGGCTGCCTCATGCGTCCTTATAATAGAACCGTGCGACTAAAAGTTGTTTTGCAAGAAGGCGAAAACGGCCAAGTCGTCGTCCACGTCCCCGCCCTTCCGGGCTGCTGGTCGCAGGGTCATACCCGACAAGATGCTCTTGCTAACATTAAGGAAGCGGCGGAACTATGGCTTGAGGTCCAGCAGGATCGGCCCGAGACAGGTACCGGTAAGTCTGAAGTTGAACTTATCAACATCTGATGGGAAAGCTTCCGGTAATTAGCGGGCGAGAGGCCATCGACGCTTTCAAAAAGGCAGGGTGGATTGTCGCGCGACAGCGAGGTTCACACGTTGTCCTTCATCAAGCCGGGTCAAACTGTCAATCTGTCTGTCCCAGATCATAGGAGCCTTGATCGAGGGACGTTGCGAGGCCTGATCCGAGATTCAGGGCTGACAGTTGACACGTTTCTCTCGTACCTTTGAAATAAGAGCCTTGCGCGGATAGAAGCCACTGGCAACCAATGTGTCCATTTTGCCTCGGGCGTTCTTAAGAACACGCCTGTATACTTTCAGGCGCCCCATGAGTCAACAGCCGCTTATCGAATGTGTTCCCAACTTCAGCGAAGGCCGGGACATGGCCGTCATCAAAGAGATCACCGACGCCATTGAAGGTGTAGAGGGCGTGCGGTTGCTCGACGTTGATCCGGGTCGCGATACCAATCGGTCAGTTGTCACTTTTGTAGGCGCACCTGAGGCGGTTTGCGAAGCGGCATTCCAAGCGGCGCGCGTGGCGGCGGAATTGATCGATATGAGCCGCCACAAGGGCGAACATCCGAGGATGGGGGCGATGGATGTGTGTCCCCTCGTGCCGATTAGTGGGATCTCAATGGAGAAGACGGCGGAATGTGCTCGCCTGCTAGGCAAACGGATCGGGGAGGAACTCGATATTCCGGTCTATCTTTACGAGCAGGCCGCAACCCGAGAGAATCGGCGTAATTTGGCCGATATCAGACTGGGCGAATATGAGGCGCTGCCGGATAAGCTGAAAGATCCCGAGTGGTTGCCCGACTATGGACTGGCCACGTTCAATGCGAAAAGCGGGGCCAGCGTCGTCGGCGCAAGGGACTTCCTCGTTGCCTACAACGTGAACTTAAACACGACGTCTGTTCGCCGGGCCAACGCTATCGCCTTTGACGTCCGAGAGCGCGGCCGGGCACAGCGAATTGGCGACCCTATCACGGGAGAAATCGTCCGAGGCGAAAAGGGTGAGCCCGTTTACGAGCCGGGAACGCTCAAATCAGTCAAGGCTATTGGGTGGTTCATCGAGGAGTTCGGAATCGCTCAGATCTCCATGAATCTTACTAACATCCATGTGACGCCCGTTCATCTTGCATTCGATGAGGTTCTGGAGAAGGCCCATGCCCGAGGAATCAGAGTTACCGGCTCAGAGCTTGTTGGCTTGATACCGCTCGAGGCAATGCTCGACGCAGGCCGATACTTCTTAAAGAAGCAGCGCCGGTCTGTTGGGGTCTCAGATCGCGAGTTGATCCGCATTGCCACCCTATCCCTTGGGCTCAACGATGTCAAGGCGTTCAATCCGGACGAGAAGATCATCGAGTACGCGATCCGTGAGAAGACCGGAAAGCGTTTGGTCGATTACAGGGTCGAAGACTTTATCGAAGAAACCGCATCAGAGTCCGCCGCACCTGGTGGCGGCTCAGTTGCAGCAACCTTGGGGGCTCTGGGCGCGGCCCTAGCCACGATGGTGGCCAATCTCTCGTCGCACAAGCGAGGGTGGGACGAGAGGTGGGAAGAGTTCTCAAGCTGGGCGGAGAAAGGCAAGAGGCACTGGACCGAGCTGACTGCGCTGATCGACGAAGACACGGCTGCCTTTAGCGGCCTTATGGCCTCCTTTGGGTTGCCCAAAAGCACTGACACGGAGAAGGCCGCCAGAAAGGCAGCGATTCAAGAGGCGACCAAGCATGCGATCGAAGTTCCGTTTCGGGTGATGCAGGTGTCTTTGAGTTCAATGGATGTTATCAAAGAGATGGCGGAAATAGGCAATCCGAACTCGGTCTCGGACGCAGGGGTCGGTGCACTTTGCGCCCGTTCGGCAGTTTGGGGCGCTTATCTCAACGTCAAGATCAATTCTTCCTCACTTGAGGACAAAGCCTTTGTGCAGTCGACTCTCAAGGAAGCAACTCGGATGACCAGCGAAGCAGACAAATTGGAACGAGAGATCCTCAATACGGTTGAGCGCAAAATGGCGGACTCGTAGACCGCAACAGGCGACGATGAGCCCTTCGTCTTACTCCATGTGAACAAGCTCGCTCTCATCTTATTAGCTACGGCTTTAATGTTCGCCGTCATAGGCGCCATTAAGCTCCTCGTAGCGGCAGTCGCGATCTCACTTATGATCGCTTTTGCAGTTCTTGCCCTGATCTCTTATACACTCGGCGCTTTCGTCAAGCACCCGATGCAAGATTCTAGGCGGCCTTAGCGCCAATCCAACTTCGTCGTGCGATGAGCAAAGCAACCCTGCTTGGCCTCAAGGCTTGGAGATGCTCAGAACTCGTGTTGAGGCAAAGCTCAGCCGATGTGACAAGATCGACCTGCATTACCGCGCCCAGAGGAGCCATCGAGGCTAACCAACGAGCAACATGACGACGGTCAGAGTCATAACACTGGGCCATCTGCCGTGAAGGGCTTAGCTTCAGGTCTGGATAGGCGCTGTCCACGATCAAACGGGCGGTCGAGTGGATCTCTTGAAGGGATTGTGGAAGCCTAACAGCGGGCATGATAGGTTTATTCCACGTTGGGTGAAAATCCTCTCAAGCAACC
Source organism: Armatimonadota bacterium (assembly GCA_025363835.1). Taxonomy (GTDB): domain Bacteria; phylum Armatimonadota; class Fimbriimonadia; order Fimbriimonadales; family Fimbriimonadaceae; genus JANYLD01. Next base: position 320 of record JANYLD010000153.1, on the reverse strand, counting down.
GAACGTTCAATTACGATTTACAAGGTGCCGTTAAGACGCAGCACCCAGCCAATTAGAATTGCCGCCAATGAGACGGCGGAAATCGCGATCGCTACAGGAGCCATTTTGTGCCCTTTGCCATGCGCTCGGATGGCGTAATACAAGGCGTAGCCAGCAAAGATGACCCCGATGCCGTTGAGTAGGAAAAAGAACACGAGCGCGACAACCGATCGAATGATCGCACCCCATACATCGCCCATGCCGTTGTCTTGGCGAATGGGCCCGCCCTGCATGGTCCGGGTGTAGTTAGACGGATTTGGTGGCTGGGACCATTGGCCGCC
>JANYLD010000149.1 GCA_025363835.1 Armatimonadota bacterium | reverse complement strand
AAAAACACTCCATCTGGGCTTTCGTGTGGGATTTTCAGGGGATGAGCCCTGTAAGGATCTGGAGATTAAAGGTTAGGGCGGCCAGGCCGAATTCGATGCCTGCTTTTTCCTTGCCTCGGAGCCTAAACTTTCGCAATCGATAACGTTCTTTGATGATGCCGAAGGGCCGCTCGATGGTTTGCCCTCGAATTCGCATGAGTTCTTTGCCCTCTTCGGTCAAGCATCGCTCGTTGGCTTTGTGCTTTTCGTCGTTTAGGTCCACCGCAAGGATCTTCATTTGTCGTTGCCGGCCACTTTTGCTTGGGCAGTCCGGGTTGAAGGGGCAGTTTTTGCAGGAACTGACTCTGTAAATGTCATAGCGCTTGTTATCGCGCTTGACATCAATCCATTCATGCTTGGTCGCGATATGTCCGGCTTTGCAGATCATGTTCTGCGATTCGTCCAAGCTAAATGGAGGGGGCTTTTTTCGTAGCTTGGGGGGAAGAAAGCCTTGGACGCCCGCTTTGGCCAGCGCCAATGCATTGCGCGAGGAATCGAATCCTTTGTCGCACACGGCGCGCTCGCTTAGAGCACCAGATTGGCGTTTGACCGCTTCGCACACCTCTTCGAGCTGGCCGAAGTCGTCTGGTTGCGAGGTCGTTGCGTAACCCACGAGGATGCCTGAATCTGCGTCCGCTGCAACTTGGACGTTGTATCCCACAAGGTATTTGCCGTGAGAAACCATCGTGACGGCCTCAGCCTCCAGTTCTTCGATCTGGTCAGCTTTCTTGCGGGCTCTAGACCATTGGCTTTTTAAGGCGGCGACCTTTGTTCCATCTACGACCATCGTGCGGCGATGCAATATTCCAAGTTCCTGAGCGGACACGCAAAACCGAGCCATCAAATCGTCCATTTTCGGGCCCAAGCTCGTTCGAAAACGATTCAGAGTGGTGTGGTCAGGCTTGCAGGACCGGGCCAAGAACTCATAACGGGCATCGTATCGACAGCGCTCTTCCAGTTTGCGAGAGGAAAGCTCACCCTGAAGGTATCCGTAAACCCATATCGCAAGCAGGCTCACAGGATCGTAGCGGAAGCCCCCTTGTAGGTTGCAATCCGAGTGTAACTCCTTGCCAAACAGGTCCCCTATCAAAGGAAGAAGCCGCCTTACGAAATGATCCGCTTCCAGAATGTCCTGGGTAGAGCTCAACAACGCGGGCTGATCTGAAGCCCATCCACAACCGGACCGATAAATGGGAACATCACGAGCGTTAGAACCGGCCATAAACTCAAGACGAATTATCAGGCTCAGTCGAAGCCAATGCAACAGTCTCCAAGCTCGCGCACTCCCAAAGTCAGAGTCGCGGCTTTACATGCCAAGTCGTGCCCTGCGGGCTATCCCGCAGTTCGACACCTAGCGCAGCCAGGTCGTCGCGAATCTTGTCCGATGTCGCAAAGTCCTTCGCTTTCTTGGCTGCATCCCGCTCCGCGATCTTGGCGGTCACAACCGCCTCATCAATATGAGAAGCCTTGTGGTCGCCGCAGGGGTTCGCGTCATAACCGTTGTCATAACGCACGATCCCGAGCAAAGCATTAACCTTATCCAAGAACTCCTTGCCGCTCTTGGCCGATGCTGCGCTCATCGACTCGCCTTCCCGCAAGATAACCCGAGTTCCTTCCAACGCCTTGGCAAGCCCGACCGCCGTATTCAAGTTGTCGCACATCCCCGCCAGAGACGCATCATAAAGCTCCTCCAAATCCGATCCGATCGCATCGTCACCCGGCCGGCCCGCTTCCAAAGCCTTGGCCACCAGGGCGTCGCTGCTGCGGAACCGTTCCACGTTCCGATTCGCGTCCTCCAACGTCTGCATCGTGAAATTCAACGGCTTCTGATAAACCCCGGAGATCAACGAATACCGGACCGCCAACGCCTCAGCCCCCCTCTCGTCTACCAATTCGCCAACTGTGAACAGATTGCCAAGCCGCTTGGACATCTTCTCGCCTTCCACCTGCAGGAAAGCCGTATGTATCCAGTGGTTGGAGAACGTCTTGCCGGTCAATCCCTCCGATTGCGCGATCTCGCACTCGTGATGCGGGAATCGGTTGTCCTCGCCGCCCGCGTGAAGGTCCAAAGTGTCCCCCAAATATTTCCGGGCCATCGCCGAGCACTCGATGTGCCAGCCAGGAAAACCCCAATCCCACGGGCTGTACCACTGCATGAGGTGCTTGGGGTCCTTCTTCCAGAGAGCAAAGTCGGCGGGGTGCTTCTTGTTGTCGTCGGAGACCACTTCGCGCACTCCGCGAAAGAGCGCCTCTTGATCCACATTGCCCGACAGCTTTCCGTAGTTCTTAAAGGATGTCACGTCGTAATAAACGCCAGTCGGCGTTTCATAGGCGTGCTGATTAGCGACCAAGCCCTCGATCATGCGAATCTGCTCTGCTACATGCTCTGTCGCCCGCGGCCGGGTCATCGGCTCCTTTAAGTTAAGACGTCGCCAGTCTGTCTTGAAGGCTTCAATGTAGTGCTCCGCAAGGTCCCAAACGCTCGCAAACCGTTGCCCCTCACGCGCCAGGGCCTTCTCCATCCGGTCCTCGCCTCCTAGGTCCGCAACGTCGTCCTGGGTCAAGTGGCCAACGTCGGTGATGTTATTGACAAAGCTCACCTTCCAGCCCAAAGCCTCCGCCGTGCGGATGACAAGGTCGGCTGTCAGGAAGCTCCGGAAATTCCCAATGTGCGCATAGGAATAGACCGTGGGGCCGCACGAATAAAAACGCAGGTGCCCCGGTTCCAGAGTCCTAAGCTCCTTCACCTCTCGCGTCATCGTGTCATGCAGTCTAAAAGTCGGCTTGGCCATGGGAGGATGGATGTTACTCTTTGGTGGATGGCGGGTCGAGGGTTTTGCGTCATGCCGGTCCGACAGCCGAGTGTGCCTCGCTTACTTAAGCCACTGCCCACCACTCACCATCCCCCCGCACAGCCCGTATACTGAGACCAGGAGGCCCAAACATGCGAAAACTCGCTACCATCTCCGCAATGCTGGTCACGCTAGCCGTCATCTCGCCGGCCCAAGACAGCATTCAGTGGAGAACAGACTACGACGCGGGCGTGAAGGAAGCCAAAACTTCCGGCAAGCTTGCGATGATCGACTTCTACGCTGAGTGGTGACACTGGTGCAAAAAGCTGGACTCGGACACTTATCCTGACAAAGGTGTGATCCAGCTATCGGAGCAGTTTGTTCCGATCAAACTAGACGCGGAAAAGGGCGGAAAGCCTGCGGCTCAGAAATACGGCGTGCAGGGATATCCCGCGATCCTATTCGTGGACGGCGACGGCAATGTGGTTGTCAAAACCAGCGGCTTCATGCCGCCCAAAGACTTCAGTCTGATGCTCAATCGGGTCCTCGACCTGAAGCACGTGCCCGAATGGGAAGCGACCCTTAAAGGCGATCCCGGCAATGTAGGCGCAATTTCGAAGCTCGGTATCGCTTCAGCTTTAAAGGGTGACGAAACGGCCGCCTCAGACTACGCGGGCAAGGCTATGACCCTGGCGCCGACAAACCCAAACGATGAGTTCGACGACCTCTTCAACGCGGTCGGAGATCTCTTCCAAAACGATAGCAAGCCTGACAAGGCCGTCCCGTTCTTCGAACAAACGGCGAAAACGGGCAAGGACACGAACAAGGTTGCTTATGCTCTCATCAGTGAGAGCTATTGCTACCTCATGGCTAACGATGGCCAGAAAGCGCTCGACGTGGCAAACAAGACGGCCGCTCTTCCTGGTCTGTCTAAAGACAACCAGGCCACGGTGGCGAGCATCCAGAAAGCGGCGACCAACATGATTGCCGCAGCTACGAAAAAGCCACTCCGTTAGTGGTTTGTGGTTTGTGGTTGGTGGTTTGGTGGAAGGCCCGTGATAGGCAAGAATCCTGCCGCCCCCACAAACCACTAAACTCGAACCACAAACCACCCGCTACGCTACACACCCTATAACGAATACTAGGTTTTCAGGCATTATTGCCAGTAAGGGTTGATGTAGCCACCGCTATGCATCTATGATTCTGCCTAGCGAAAGGATTCGCATGTAGGTTGGTCCGCGATTGGTCGGCGCAAGAAGCGCAATCGATTTCCGCGGCACCCCGGCCGACCTACTGCAAAGCAGGGAGGCATTTGCATGTCACATACAAGGGGATTGCCGCGTACGCGGCCTTTATGGAGTCGCGCCGAACTCGGCATGCGCAACTCGTTTCCGGCCAGTGTGGTCCGTGTTCTGCTCTTGCTTGCGGCGTTCGGTGCAGCAACAGCGGGCGCGAGAGCATCGCTCTATATCACCAATGACCCCGCCGATGTAAACCCAACCGAATCGGTCTACGTCACCGGCATCAACCCCACCTGGGAAGGAGTCACCCCCGCGGGCGTACGATATCGAATCACCCAGAATGAAGGTGAGCAGTTATATAGTGATCATTACAGTACAGGTTTAGGTGCGGCCCGCTGCACATTGAGAATCGAATTCGACCGTCCCATAGCCGCGATCGGCGCACAACTTATGGTCGCCGGCTTTGGGCCCTCCGATTCCTCCATTGACTACCAGTCCAACAGCCCCTTTGCTTACGTGCGCGAGAGTGGCTATTACGGCCTCGTCGCGAACACGAGTGGCTTTAGAGAAACGACCTATGTCTCCGCCTCCGGACCCATCTCACTCTCCCGGATGGACGTCCGCCCCATGCCCGTGGCTAAACAGGATTCACTCACCACTTACGAAAACTTCCAGCACGCTTTCGACGCTCCTTACATCCTTTCGAACGACTTCCAAGCGGACGGAGCCGTGCTCGCCGCCGCTCCCCTCCACGCTGACTTTTTCCAGCTCAACGCCGACGGGTCATTTATCTACCGACCGTCTAGGAACTACCAAGGGATCGACTCCTTCCTTTACCGAGCCACCAATGGCAACGGCGCCGCCGCCTCGGAGCCGGCCACAGTCACCCTCCAGGTCATGCCCGTGAATTGCCCCCCAACTTTCACCGAGGGTGCCAACATCGCGTGCCCGGAAGACGATGGACTGCAAACGATCGGCGGCTGGGCGACCTCTATGGCCAGCGGTCCCACCAACGAGCCGTCCCAGTCCCTCGACTGGCTAATCACGACTAATAACGATTCCCTGTTCGCCGTCATGCCAACAATTGACGACCAGGGAAACTTGAGCTTCCAGCCCAGGCTTCACGAAAACGGAGTCGCCCAAGTCACCGTAAGGCTGCACGATAATGGAGGCAACGATAATGGTGGCGTGGACGTCTCTGAGGCCAAAACCTTCACCGTCACAGTCGCGCCCAAGGAGCACGCCCCTATGCTGGAGGCAATTCCTGACAGCGTGATCAGACAAGGCGATGCGCTCGTGCTCAGAATGAGAGTATCCGAGGTCGACTGCGGCACACCGATCCTCTATTCGCTCGACCAAGCGCCGGTGGGCGCTTCTATCGACGAGGTTTCCGGGCAAGTTGTATGGCGCCCATCTGAGAACCTCTCCGGAAAGCTCTTCCCGTTTATCATCAGAGCCACGGAAACAGGATCAAATGAGTTCTCCACAACAACTTCCTTCCAGGTGGAGGTCCTTCCCACTGCAAGTGCTCCAGAGATTGCCTCCATTCCAGACATCCAAACGTACGCCAACGCCGACGTCCGATTTAAGGTCTCATCCGGAACAGCTGGAGCCCGTTTCTTCTTGGCAAGCAAAGTCGCTGGAGCGGTTCTTGATCCGAACTCCGGTGAGTTCAATTGGAAGCCCACCGAAAAGGATGCGGGCAGCGATTACCGCTTTGAAGTTTCGGTAGTCGATTTCAGTAAGTCCAATCTATGCACAGTCCGAGCCTTCTCGGTTCGTGTTGCGAGGCAGATCATTAGCAAACCTAACAATGTGCGATACATCGGCAGGTCACATGGGTTGCAGACGACGGGCGAGGCTGCAATGCAATTCAAGGCAGTTGGAAAGGCAAAGACCAGGCCGTGAAAGCACAAGCAGATGTTCATACTGTGTGCTAGATGGATTCGGCTCGACTATTCGTGACAGCGTTGGCATGCGGGTTGCTTTATGGCTGCTCGGCCTCCAACCCAAACGAAGTCAAACCTCCGAACTGGCCGAACCTAACGACGATTGAAACCTACCCTAATCCATTTGGCGAGACCTGCACGATCGACGGGACAACCCAGCGGGGCGGGATGCCAACGGCCAACAGAACTAACGAAAATGAGTTGAAGAACCGATTCTATCCCCCGTCCTCCTATCAGCCCTACACCGTCTATCAAATGCTTAGGCTTCCTAATGATCAAGATAACAGCTTGGAGCAAACTGGTATCGCCCTAACCGGATTCGTGAAGGGCGTTAAGCCTGGAGGCACCAACGGTGAGTCCTGTAACTGCGAGGCGAGTGGAAAAGGGGAAGTGGACGCCCACATCGAAGTGATCACCGATCCGAAGGAAGATAACGCGGAGGGGCAAGGCATGATCGTGGTCGAAGTCACGGAACGGTCAAGGAGGCTTGCCGCCTTGGGCTTACTTCCCACGACGATCGGCAATGATTGGACCACCGAACAGCTTAAGCGCCAAATAACCGGCAAATGGGTTCGCTTCAGTGGCTGGCTGCTTTACGACACAGACCACGTTAAGGAGTCCTGGAACGTAGACCCCGAGGATGGCCTAGGTAGACGAAATTGGCGGGGCACACCGTGGGAAGTCCATCCTGTGATGGGAATCGAAGTCTTGGTGGGTGGATCACCCAACAGTCCGTAGAAACCGCCGAACTCATAATTTCGATTGAGGCGAACGCCATAAAAAAGGAAAAGGCCCCGCATGTGCAGGGCCACTGAACCTCGGATGGCAAGCGGAGGCAACCGCTCCCTTGGTTTTCGGAGGACAATCCTAATGGAAGCCCACCCTTTTATTTTACGATTGTTACTTGCAACTGCAATATGAAAGACCTTTAAGGTTTGTCCTTGATAAGGTTTAAAACGGCCCGCGCCGTATCTACGTCAGATTCGGATGCACTGGCCAACGAGACCGCCGAAAAGGAAATGTGCCCTTCCCAAAAGGTGCTTTTATCTGCGTTCCTCACCGAGCCCATTTCGAGACGGTGGACATCCCGTCCGGTGAACCTTCTCCCAGCATTTCTTAGGTGAAACAGGTGCGATGCTTAACCATCTGCACATTTCATCAAGAATGAATAACAAGCGGCTTTGCTTTTTTGCCTTATTCCTTTACAATGGGCTTTAACAACGCGCCCGTAGCCGCCTGAAAGCGACGCGAGCGCGTTGTTGCAACCGCCGTTAGAAGCGGCATGTTCGGGAGGCAAATTCTTTGAATAAAACAGTTCTACTGTCACTTTCTGCCGCACTGGCAGCGCTCATCCTCGCAGGCTGCGGTGGTAACACCCCTGGCGCGACCGTAGCGCCCGCCATTAAGGGCCAATCTTCGACCGTCGGCGACAATGTCCTCGTCCCTGATAGCACGTTGCCGCAGGGCCGTGACATGGCTCACACCAACCACTTGATCCTAAACGGCAAGTCCAAAGTTCAGCCCGCTGCGTTCAGTGGCTGGACTCCTTCTCAGATGCGCACATGCTACGGCATCACCGGAAACGGTTCCGGAGTTATCGCGATCGTCGACGCCTATAACGACGGCACCGCGCTGAACGATTTCAATCAGTTCTCGGCACAATACGGCTTACCACAAGAAACGTCGACCAACGTGACTGCTTCCACGAACCAGCACCTACAGGTCGTCTACGCTCAGGGAAGCAAGCCGCGAAACAATTCGGGCTGGAGCCAGGAAGAGTCCCTCGACATCGAGTGGTCCCATGCCATGGCGCCGAATGCTAAGATCGTGCTCATCGAGTGCGCGTCCAATAGCAACTCAAACCTGTATGCGGGCGACGACCTGGCCGCCTCCTACAGCCACCAGTGCTCCAACAGTTGGAGCGGCGGCGAGTCTTCAGGTGAAGCCAGTGGCGACAGCCACTTCAGCCACAGCGGAACCGTCTACTTCTTCTCTGGCGGCGACACCGGCGGAGTTCGCGGCTATCCTTCTGAGTCCGCGAACGTCGTAGGCGTGGGCGGCACCTCCGTCTCGCTGAATGCAAACGGAACTCGATCTTCGGAGACCGCGTGGAGCGGCACTGGTTGTGGCCCTAGCGCCTACATCGGCATCCCGTCCTTCCAGGCCGGTCTGTCAGACGGCGTGCATCGAGGCGACGACGACATCTCCGCGGTTGCGGACCCGAACACGGGCGTTTCCGTCCGCTGGAACGGCGGCTGGTACATCTTCGGCGGCACCAGCGTCGCCTGCCCGATGATTGCCGGCATGGTCAACGATGCTGGTACCAACCGAGCCAGCAGCGCAGCGGAGAACGCGGCCATCTACGCGTCTCGCGGCAGCGGCAACCTGTACGACGTAACCAGCGGCACCGCTGGCTCCTTCAGCGCAGGCCCAGGTTGGGACTACCCGACGGGTTGCGGAACGCCTAACGGAACCGGCGCTTTCTAAAGCCGGTCCTTGACGATCCTAAAATGGGTTTCGCCCGCAAACGGCGAAACCCATTTTCTATTTCGGATCTAGGCGGACGGACCTCCCAACTTGATATTGATTTGAGCGCGTCCAAAGATGATGTACAGTGATGATTGCTAGGATGTTTTGTGGTGCCCCCTCGAGAGCATGTCTTTCGATAACGTGGCCCTAAAAGGAGCACAACCGTGGATGTAATCAGCATGATTGCCGACAAGTTCGGCGTGGATCACGACAAGGCGGCAGAGATTGCCGGCCACCTTCAGTCCCAAGGGCACGATGTGCCCAGCCTTTTGCAAAGCGGCGCCTCTGCCGATACGATGAAGGGCTTGCTCGGAGATCGAGCGCAAAGTATGTTGGGCGGCATTCCAGGAGTAGGCGGCATGCTTGGAGGCATGTTCGGAGGACACAGCGAGTCCGCCCCGGCGGCAACATCTCCAGGCGACAGCACTGGATACGCCGTTGCCAATACTTCCAATACGACCACTAATAGTGGCGAGGACGCAGAAGCCAACTCGGACGAAGCCACCGAGGAAACCGACGATTCTGAGCAAGAAGACACCAGCGCACATTCTGACGAAGAAGCGGGCGATGACAGTAGCGAAGACGATAACACCGATGACGCGGATGCGGAATCAGCCGAAGCATCTCGTTAGTCCACTCGTCCATAACATGAGGAGAACCCCCAAACAGGCTCTCCTCACGTTCGAAACTAATCTCTAATCCCCAGCATTTCGGAAGACGTCTTCGTGACTTGCCGAATGCAACTCTAATTCCCTCGAAGAATGTGCACTATGAAATTTTTAATCACACTCGTATTGGGCGCCGCACTTTGCGCGCCCATCATGGCAGTTCAGTCCGCTACAGGAACGTCCTCAAAGAAGACGGCCCATAGCAAGACTGTGAAAGCAAAGATGGCCAACAAGGGGCAAGCGGTTTCTGCCGCCATGCACCAGAAGAACTCGGCCAAGAAGGTAGCGATGGGCAAGAAGCTCCCGATGCGGGATGCCAAGGGCCACTTCGTCTCCTCAAAGGGCGCGATGGGCAAAGTTCCCGCAGGCGCCACCGCCATGTGTAAGGACGGAACCTACAGCATGTCGAAGACCGCGGCAGGGACGTGCTCGGGTCACGGCGGAGTCAAGGTCTGGCTCAAGAAAAAGAAGTAAGGAACTCCTTACTGATCTGAAGAAGGGGCGCCACAGCGCCCCTTCTTTGTTACAACACTTGTTCGAAGGCCTGGTTCTTCAGTTAGGTAGCTTGGAGTTGCCATGCATCCTCTTTTAGTGGGCGCGATCCTGGGCCCCTCCCTCATTCCCCAACCAAGCCATCTCACCTACCTCGAAGGCGGATTTCGTGGTGTTCCCGCAGTCGAGTTTTCGGGCAAATTCGCGACTCGAGATCAGCAGTGGCTTAAAGCTGTCCTCGCGAACGTCTTACCCATCACCAAGCATTCTGCCGACAACATAGTATTTCGGATAGACCCGACGATCGTCGGCGACGAGGCTTACCACCTTGACGTCACCCCGCACAACATCACCTTGGCCGCGTCAGCCTCCAAGGGACTTTACTGGTCGCTTCAAACGTTGCGCCAGCTACGCCAAGATAACACCATCCCCTGTGTGTCAATCCAAGACGCGCCCGCTTTCGCCTGGCGCGGTGTCATGCTCGATGAGGGCCGCCATTTTATGGGTCCCAAGTTCGTCAAGCATTTGCTCGATATCATCTCGCTGTACAAATTCAACGTTCTCCACTGGCACCTCACCGATGACCAGGGATGGCGAATCGAAATCAAGTCCCACCCAGAACTAACCCGCGTTGGGGCTTGGCGTAAAGAGGCTGACGGCACCCGCACCGGTGGCTTCTATACGCAAGACCAGGTGCGCGAAATGGTTGCCTATGCTGCCAACAGGAACGTCACCATCGTCCCCGAAATCGAGATGCCCGGGCACAGCACTGCCGCCATCGCCTCCGATCCTTATCTCACCTGCACTCAAGCCAAAATTGCTGTGCCCTCCACGTGGGGGGTGTTCGGCCGCGTGTATTGTGCTGGCCGCGAGTCGAGTTACAACTTTCTCGACGACGTCCTCGGCGAGGTCCTGAACCTGTTCCCCTCCCACTACATCCACATTGGCGGAGACGAGGTTCCCAAGGGCGACTGGCACAGCTGCCCAGACTGCCAAGATCGCATGAAAGCCGAGGGCCTGCAGAACGAGGAGCAGCTTCAAACGTACTTCATGGGCCGCATCGCCGGCACCTTGGCTGACCACGACAGGAACGCCATCGGCTGGGACGACATCATGAAGGGCGGAACCCAAAAGGACGCCGTTATCCAAGTCTGGAACGATCAAAAAATCCCCGAGCAAGCGATCACGCAAGGCAACCGGGTCATCCTCTCGCCCCAATCCAACTGCTACCTCAACACACCGCCCGAAAACCTGCCCCTGTCCGCGGTATACGCGTACGACCCGCTTGCAGGAATCTCAAACCCCACCATGGTCTTAGGATGCGAAACCACGCTCTGGTCGGAGAACATCACCACCAAGAATTGCCTCACCATGTTCCTTCCTCGCGGCCTCGCAATGAGTGAGATCTTCTGGAATGGCGCCCAGCACAATTTCCCCGCCTTCCAAACGCGAGTCAACCGACACATGGCTTTTATGGAAAGCGCTGGCATCGACTACGGCTCCTCCGACCAAAACCTCGTCAAATACACCGTCGCTCCCAAGCTCGCCCAAAGCTCCTGCCGCCTCACCGCCGCCCTCGGTCTCCCAAGACTGGAACTTCGATACACCCTCGATGGCACCGCGCCCAAAGCCAACTCCCCAACCGCCGTAACCTCTATCGACTGGCCAGTCGGAAAAACCCTCCGCGTGGCGCCCTTTCGAAACGGCCGAAGCATGCAAGATCCCGTGGAGTTCCAAACCACCAAAAGCCTCGCCTACGGCTCAACCATAACCTTCCAAACCCTACCCCTCGCGCCTTACACAACTGCCGGTCCCCAAGGCCTCACAGACGGCCTCTTGGGCACCACCAACTTCCACGACGGCGTGTGGCTCGGTTGGGAAGGCTTAGACCTTGTCGCTACCTGCGACCTCGGCAGAGAGCAAACGATCCGCGAAGTGGCACTCCACTGCCTACAAGAAATGCGCTCCTGGATCATGATGCCGAAGTCCGTGCGCTACGAAACCTCCTCAAACGGGCACGACTGGCAGCCCCTCGGCGAAGTCGACAACACGATCCAAGACACCACCGAAGGCTGGATCGTCCATTGGTTTACTTGCCGCCCAAACGCCTCCATCAGCGCTCGTTACATTCGAATCACCGCCCAAACCTACGGCAAACTCCCCGCCTGGCACAACGGAGCGGGCGGAGACGCCTGGGTCTTTGCGGACGAGTTCGCCGTTCGCTAAAAGCCGGGCTTTCGGACCTAGATGTGCTCTGAGTTCCCGTCTCCTGGCGAGCACGAGGAGGGACCAGGCTTAATGTCACCGATTGTTTCGAAGCGCAAGGATCTAGACCGTCTCCCGTTCGCCTTCACGCCACAACACAGGTTCCGAGTTCGGACTCCCCATGACCGCGGATAGGCCCAGCGGTCCCTAAAAACCCCCTAAAGGAGAACAGGCCTCATACTGAAGCTATGCAAAAACAAGACCCCGTTGAGATCGCCGATATCGACCAGGCATCAGAGCTCAATTCCGATGAAATGAGTGCGATCAAAGGGGGCGTGAGCCCGTTAAACCAAGCGATGGCCGCGAGCGGCACCACGGCCGACTCCGATGCCACCTCAGCCACTGGCAAAGTCTCAAACTCCGGAATTACCGTTTCTTAGGACAGGGGATGCGCTTGGGGCTATCCTAGGGACTGCCTACCGTACCGATCGGATCGATCGTTAGCTCTTTGATCCGGTCACCCAAAAGCGAGAAACGATACGAGAATTCGTAGGGACTGCCGCCGAAGTCTCCTGATACAACGGCGGAAACGAAATAGTCTCCTTCTCGCTGCTCGACGGAGATGAGTTCTGTAGAGAGATTGTATTTGTCCGCGTTACCGCTCATCCACTTCTCTATGCTCACGATGCCCCGGAGTTCTAAGTCCTCTCCGTTGTCCCAAACGACGGCTTCGTTCCTGAAGTATTGGCCGGCGGGGACGGCCATTGGGTCGCCATTACTGGCAAAGTAGCGCTCTATCGGTACAGGTAGTTCTAGCCGCAATTTCTTAACCTAGCACCCGTACGAAAAACAAACCTAGCGTTTTTTTGAATACGGGTTGAACCCGTCTTGCCTCTCCGTTGCCTCTTAGCTATTGCAAGGGATATTACGTTATGCCGATTGTTGTTGACGACCAATTGTTGAGTGCAGCCCAAAGGGGCGATGGTAAAGCCCTGAGCCACCTTGTCGAGGTGTGCCAACCGGACGTTCGCCGCTACGTTCGTCGCCACTGTGCGGCGGCCGATGCTGAAGATGCGATGCAAGAGTCGCTTATCATCCTATTCCGGCGAGCCCCTTCCCTCCGGTCTGCTGGGGCTCTTGGTAGCTGGCTCTTCCAAGTCGTTCGACGCGAATGTCAGCGCCTCGCGAGGAAGATGTTTCGCCAGGATGTTCCCCTGGACGAGGTCGTTGAGCGTCAATACCTTTCTTCACGTGTCGATGTAGAGCTTCGTTTGGATATTGCGACGTCGATCCAATCGCTGCCAGACATATACAGAGAAGTAATCGTCCTTCGTGACTTCGAAGAGCTTACGGTCCGCGAAATCGGACTACGGCTTGGATTGGTGCCCGAGACCGTAAAAACAAGGATAAGGCGCGGTCGCCAACTCATCCGTGAACACTTGCTTGCCTAAATACAAACCCATGAAAGTTCGTACTTGCCCGTTGAAACCGACGACTGCCACCCTCGTTCGCGGATTTGTCGGCCTCGCCCTAATGGCCGGAGCCCTTAGGATTGTGTCCGTCATTCCGTTTATTGCCGTCCTGCTGGGAATTGGCGCATTGATAGCCTTTAGGGGCTGTCCAATGTGCTGGTTGGTCAGCCTCGTCCAGGCGCTGGAGAAGCCAGCGCCAACTCAATCAGGAGACCACTTATGAATAGAAATCTTTTGGCCGTTGGATTCACTTTGGCCCTATCCTTGGCGACGTTCGGACTCTGGCAGGTTGCCCATGCCCAAAGCGACATGCAGGACCAACACTCGATGATGCAAATGATGCAGAACCGCCCCAAGTCTATGAAGAGCGCGGACGCGGCCATCGCAAAGGCCAAGAAAGCGGCGGCGGCAAAAGGAATGTACTCTTGCTGCCTGAAGCACTCTTGCGACCTATGTGCTCTGAAGATGGGCGCATGCGTATGCGCCAAATCCGCTTCGATGGGCAAGCCCGTATGCAACGAGTGCAAAGGGGGTTGGGCCGCCGGAGACGGCAGGCTTTCCGGCCTCAAAGCTGACGACATCAAGACTCTTCCGCGCATGGACAGCAACATGAGCGGGAAGATGGGGAAGTGAACCTTTCCGCCTCTTTCCATAGCTAGGGCGCAAATCCAATAAAGTGAGAGCAACTGGCCCTTCTAAGGTCAGTTGCTTTACTTAGAATTCAATGCCGTGCGGACCACTATTCGAATGCTGACCCGCTGCTCCAATAATCGCGCTTTAAGGCGAATAGACCAATTCGCCCATCGGTGTCAGGTCCGAAGTCTTGAGCCAATGGAGCTGGCCGCTCAATAGGATCAGGCTCCAAAAGCTACCGCCCTCCGGCGTCGGGCCGCCGCGCAATTTGTGGACGAAGGGAGGGCGTAGCCCGACCGGAGTTACCCCAGCAGCGGCGTTGACGCCCGAAGGGGCCTCATTTGGCGGTAACGGCGGCTGGTAAGGGATCGGTTT
>JANYLD010000142.1 GCA_025363835.1 Armatimonadota bacterium | reverse complement strand
AAATAAGAATTCTTAAGAAAAGGACCCATTAGTCTTAAGATTTACGCTATAGTGTGGTCAATGAGCACAAGAAAATTAAACGTGCTGCCCTCCAAGGACCCAATATCAGGCGGGGAACTCCATGTAAGCGAGCTTCATTGTGATGAAAGCGACGTTTCTATTCGGGGGCATTTCGAAATCCCGCGTTACGCGCGCTTGGACGCGGAGCAGAGCAAGTTTCTGGAAACGTTTTTGCGGTGCCGTGGCGTGATAAACGCGATGGAAAGAGAACTGGGAATTAGTTACCCCACAGTAAGGGCGAGGCTGGATGCCCTGCTTCAAGCCCTCGACCTAACTCCAGTCAAAGAAGATGGGCCGAGAAAGGACAAAACGGCAGAGACCAAGCGAATTGTCGATCTGTTGGAGCGTGGTGAGATCACCGCTGAAGAAGCCAAGGCGAGAATGAAGGAAGTGTCGCGATGAGGGAAGAAGTAAAGAGAATTCTGCAGATGGTCAAGGATGGGAAGCTGAGCCCGGAGGATGCAGCGGAGCTCATAGATTCGTTTGAAGCGGGTGAAGCGGCGGACGCGGGCGAAGCGGCCCCTAAATCAGGGGGCCAGAGCACAACAGAGAACCCTCCCACACCGCCGTCGGACGATAGCTTAAAGGACCCGTTTAAGTCGTTCGTTGAAACCATCGAAAGAATCAGTAAAGAAGCGGCCGGGTCCGTCAATTGGCAGGACGTCGGCAAGAGTGTTCAGGATGGAGCACGCAAAGGTGTGGAGGCGCTGAAGACTGGTATTGACCAGGTTTCCAAGGGGAAAGTTGCTTTTCCGTGGGGCGCGATCCAGGAAACTAGGGAAGTCACCCTGCCCCTGACGATTCCCAGTGGGAAAACTCTCAAAGTAGACAACGCCTGCGGCGATGTGAAGATCGTTGGAGGTTTTGAGCGCGGTTCGGTTTCTGCTAAAGCAAGGTTTAGGGCGGGAACTCCGGAAGAAGCAAAGGCCAAGGCCGACTCCTACACGCTGATCATCGAAGAGAGCGAGCACATGGTGCTCATCAAGCAGCCGGACGTCAGCGGCCTAACTGTGGACGTTGAGATCCAAATGCCGGACAAAGGATCGGTTGAGGTGAAGTGCACGTCGGGCAACATCATCGTCTTGGATACGGCAGGTTCTCTTCGCATCGACGCGACATCCGGCAATATTCAAGCTCAAGGTCTCAATGGGCCAGTGGAGATTTCTGCAACGAGCGGAAACGTGCACATCCAGGATGTGGCCACCCCGTCGCTAACCCTCGAGAACAAGGCTGGAAACGTGACCCTCCGCCGTATAAAGGGAAATATGAACACCCGGACGTCGGCGGGCAACGTGCTTATCGAGGATTGCGCGGGCAAGACCATGGCGATCGAGACGGTCAGCGGTGATGCAAGCCTGGACATCTCGGAGCCATTGAACGGGATTGTTAACCTGCGAACGGTGAGCGGGAACGCCAAGGTAACGATAGCAGACAAGGGCGATTGCAGGGTCTCGTTGTCAACCTTGAGAGGCGCGGTCAATTGCGACCTCGCACTTCAGGACGAGACTCGCACGGCGCAACGGGTCAACGGTCGAATGGGAGACGGATCTGGGACCCTAGATGTCAGCGCGGTGACTGGCAACATCTCCGTTGGCCTAAGAGATTAGATCCTCCGGATCTGCCAAAGCCGTTGCTCGCTGCGGCAGATCCATTCTATAGAGCCTGTTTGCCGTGAGCCTTTTAGGCGCGCCCTCAAACGAACAGGCATCCCAAATTAACAAACGGGCAGTGCACAGACCGAAGGGACTTTTCTCTGATTTAGTGCACTAGCTCAAATCCCAAGTCATCAAGCGTCTGCCAAGGAAAGCCCTTCGGGTCGGATTTCCGCCCGTGAGGGACTGCAATGTATTCATGGCTGACGATGTAGTGTAGGGCAGGGAAGCGACGCTTTAAGGTGAGAATCAGGAAGCGCAGGACTTGGATTTGGGTCGCCGGGTACGGGTCTTTGCCGTCGTTCAAGTTCACCAACTCGATTCCAATGGAGAAGTTGTTGAGGTTTTCGCGGCCAAGGCTGTCCTTGCTCACCCCGGCGTGCCATGCGCGCTTGAACGTGGATACGTTTTGCACAATGCTGCCGTCCTTTCCGATGGTGAAGTGAGAGCTGACCTCGCTTTTCGTGTTGTAGAAGGCCTCCGTCGTGGCTTTCAGTGTGGGGATCACCGTGGAATGGAGCACGATTGTGTCGATGACCGCATTGTCAGGTCTACGATTGTAGTTCGGTGACTGCACCCAGATGAGTTTTGCAAAGCCCGGATCGGCCCATGGAGCCGGCATCGGGAAGTCCTGCGGTGTCTGAAGGAAAAGAGACATGACGAGTCCAAGAGCAGCGAAGGTCATCTGTTTGACGTCCTTTTACCTGTTCGGCTGAATTTGGATACGGTTCAGACCGTCTGAATCGTGAAGTAAAACGGACTCCTAACTCTATGAAACGCCATTTTTTCCTGCTCTTTCTCGCGCCAGCCCTCGTCCATGCTCAAATTCAGTACACCTTGACGCCTGAACCGGACAAGTCGGATGTTCGAGTGGCGATCACCTCCAGCAGTCCCGGCGGCACTATTGGCTACTATTTGCCGGCGTGGGTGCCAGGGTTCTACGTGCTCCTTCACAACGAGCGAAAGATCAGCGACGTTAGTGCCGTCGATGCTGCCGGCAGGCCGCTCGGCATCGAACGTCAAAGCGACCCTCATGAGTGGATTGTGGATACACCCCGTCATGGCGAGGTGACATTCAGCTACAGGGTGAAGGGGGACGACGCTGGACTTGGATTCTTCGCCGTTAATGTGCGGCCGAGCACGACGTTCGTGTTGGGTGGCTCCGCGTTTATGTATGTCGAAGGCCGAAAGGAGGAAGCAGCGAATCTGACGATATCCGATCCTGAAGGCTGGGCCATTGCAACCTCCATGAAGTCGACCCCAGACGGTGTCTTTCATGCGCGGGATTACGACGAGTTTATTGACCACCCCATCGACATCGGCAAGTTTGTAAGGAGGCAGTTTGTTGCCAACGGAGTGCCTTTCGATGTTGTATTCGTGACTGCCGGGAGCCTCTATCCGGATGACCAGGCGGACTACGAGGCGAACCGGATCAGCAAGTTGGTGCTACCGGCCATGAATATGTTTGGAAACGCGCCCTTCAGCCACTACATGTTTCACATGCACCTAATGGTAGGAAATTTCGGGGGTGGCTTGGAGCATCAGGCAAGCGTGACCATCGCGACGCCGCCGCGGCAACCGCACCTGGCTATCGACGACCTCATAACCCACGAGTTCTTTCATGCCTGGAACGTCAAGAACATCCGTCCGGCCGTGCTGGGTCCATTCGATTACACCAAGGCTGTGAGGACGGACAATTTATGGTTCGCGGAAGGGGTCACCGACTACTACGCGAAGCTCAATGCCTACCGGAGCGGCCTAAACAGCTCTGAGGACTACCTTTTCCCAGCATTCAGCAACGAAATTCGAACCTATCAGGCAGGAAAGACAAGGTTGACCAAAACCTTGGCGGAGGCCTCTCGCGGAGCCTGGGAGGGAGGAAGCGAGGGCACCGGCGACTTAAGCTATTACAACAAAGGGCAGCTCGCTGGGTGGATTTTAGACGCCAACATTCGAAAAGCTACCGACGGCCAGAAGAGCTTGGACGACGTTCTTCGTTACATGTACTCGCAGTACCACCTTCCGGATAAGCCCGGTTATCCGGAAAACGGCATTCTGCTCGCGATCAATCACGTATCCGGAAGGGATTTCTCGGATCTGTACAAGAAGCTGATCTATTCCACAGACGACTTGCCCTACGACCAACTCGAGTCGATTGGAGTCCGCGTGATTTCACCGAGTACGGACTTCTTGAGCCTTGGGTTTGGCACCGACGATAATGGATTGGTGAACGATCTGAACGATGACGTGGCCTCTCAGGGCTTGCAAAATGGCGACAAGGTGATTGCCATCAACGGCATGCCCCTTGGTCCGTTGGTACACGGCCTAAGTCGGGACGGCTACAAGGTAACGGTCCAGCGCGCAACCGGTTCGGCCACCCTCAACCTGAAACCTATCAACGTGCAAGCAGATCATTACTTTGCCGAGCCCGACCCTTTTGCCTCCGCTCAGGCTTCTGCCCGGCTACAGGGATGGCTACAGCGTCCCGGCGGCATCAAATAGAAGGACGAGAAAGGCGGCGATGAGGACGATGAGGGCAGAGGTCAAGAAAAACGGCTCCCGGAATCCCATCGCCGATGTGCTCAGGGCTGCCCAGAACAAAGCTCGTGATTCAGGTTTGGCGAGAAATGCGCGTCGAATCTGGTGGCGCATGTAACGCGTGCCGAATAGGACCGCCAGGACGACCGCAGCCAGCAGGGAAAGCCAAGCCGGCGATAGAAGAAATTCCGCATGGGCCGCGGCGTTAATCGCGTGGATGTCGGACCCTTTGACGAGCAGGCCACCAACGTTATATGCGAGCCGGCCGTTCCAGGGTTTGATCAGAAATGGCCATAGGGCAAATATCGGCAGGTAGTAAATCTGCATGGCTCCCGCGCCTGCAAGAACTGCCAAAATCGCAGCCATTCCCGTGCCGGGATATGCCGACCACCATGGGTGGCCAAAGTTGCCTGCAAAGAGCAAGACGAACGCAGGGATAACCGCGAGCACCCGGCACCAAAAGCCGCCGCCGAGCGAAAGGGCGACCGAGGAGGTGAGAGCGGCAATGAGGACACCGGCCGAGATAGGGCTGATCGGCTGCGACTGCGTGGCGAAAACTGAACTTAGCACCGTCCTTAGAGGATCAGCAACGAGAGCGATAGCCGTTGCATAAAGAGCCAGTGGGAAGAGAGGATGTGAGCCGGGCCAAATGATGCGGAGCAGGCAGTGCAGGGGCACAAAGGCCATGACCAGGCTGAAGAACGCAAGGAAAGGCAGCCCATCCCAGGCCCGAAGTCCGGTGAACTGAGCGGCGTTGCCGGAAATGAGGAGCGAAGGCAGAAGGCCAAGAGCGAGGGCAATTCCCACGCGTGTGAACTTATTTCCGTTTTCCGCCGCAATACTCCAAAGGCCCGCCAGAGCGGCAAGCGCCGTCAGAAGGAAAACAATGCTCAACTCAATGGGCTTGCGAGTGGTGATTGCACCCATCCACTTCTGTGGACTCTCCGCGTCATCACCGTTCCGCCACTCAAAGGTTGCTGGATTGACCAGGAGTTTGAACGCCTCAGTAGCTGGGATCAGACCGCGGACTCCCGTTGACTTGAAAACGGGCACGCCCTTGATGCCCTGAAGCCAAGCCGCTGAGAGTTGCTCTCCGGGTAGCGGCGGATATTCGATAATGAGGGTGCGTCCGGTGCAGCGGTGTGCAAGGTCTTCGGCATCGTCCCACGTCAAGGCGCTGTAAACCGCGAGCGCGCCCGGCAGAACAGCCGAACTGAATGCGAGAGTGCGGACCTGACGGCTTTCCGCTAAGCCAAGCAGAAGTGAATCGGCGCTCGCAAATCCTCTGGGGTCGCGGAGTACCTCGGTGCGCGAGGAACCCATGAGTGCTTTGCGGGCAGAGAGAATCCCATTCGCCCGAAGGCGTTCAAAACCCTCTGAAGAAAAGATTTGCGAAGTTTGCTGGGTGAAGGCGAGATCGGTGCTTGGAGCGCTCCAGTCGAGGCCGGTTACGAGGGAGAGAAGTCGGTTATTGCCGTTCGGATTCGACGCGGCCGGCCACCAAATCCAAAGATCGTGGTTGTAGGCATCTGGGTTGATCGCTCGGCTGACCGCATCGTGAGGGATGAGTATGATAGCGTTCGACTCTTGCTGGGCTGAGGCGAATGGTACAAGAGCAAGGGCCAGAAGCCAGCCCAAAGCCTTCATCGCGACCTAAGCGCTCTCTCGGCGGCTTGTAAGTAAGCATTCGTGCCGATCTCTTCCATGCGCTCATTGGGCGCAATGAGGACTTCGTGTGGCTGATAGCCGTGGGCCCACTTGCTCGGTGGAGTGCGGCCGAAAGCGGTGACAGTTGGGCAACCAGCTGCCGCGGCGATGTGCATTAGACCGGTGTCGCCTCCGACCATAAGACTGAGCTGAGAAACGGTAGCCAAGGACTGTTTCAAGGATAGTTTGCCGACGAGATTTACCACTGGCTGGTCGAGCTTTTGCGCTAGCGCCTCGCCTTGTTTCTGCTCCTCGGGGCCGCCGAGGAGGACGAGCTTGTGCCCTTCAGCCTGAAGAGAGCACGCTACGACCTTGAGCGTGGGCAAAGGGATCTCCTTCCAATCGTGTCGTGCACCCGGCTGGATGCCGACCGTCGCTCCATTCAGCTTCGCACGGGCTTCTTCCACAGACTCGGGATTTGGCGCCAGGACCGGTAAGGCGCTCGGCAAGTCAATACCCGCAAGTTTGGCTAGGTCGAGATAGCTTTCAAACTCTGTTCTTTGCTCGTCGTAAGGGATCGACCTCGTAAGAAGCCATTTTCGTCCGTCAGTTGCGTGTCCAACTCTTACTGAAATTTTGGCCAAAGCCGGCAGAACGGCAGCGCGGAAGCTGCGATTGACGCAGATCGCGAGATCAAATTTGAGCCTCCGTATTTCACCCACTTCCCTCATAAGGCCGCCCAGCTTCGCAAGATCATAACTGGCGTGATATTTGACTCTCGGCAGCGTGTCTTCGATAAGCTCGATCACGGGCATCTCTGTGAGCGCATGGATTTCCGCATCCGTTTCATTGCACAAACCGTTTAAGAGCGGGGTAGCCATCACCGCATCTCCCAGGTAGCCCTTTAGAACAACCAGAATCCGTTTATAGGGCACGTTGCAGCGCCTCCCAAACGTTGTCAACTTCTATCGTATCGACACCTTTGTCATCATCCGGAATTAGCACCGCAAGATTCTCGTAAGGCGGAGCCCAGAGCCGATGGATGCCGTACCGGTAGAGGCCCACCGTCGGTGAACCCGATCCGACGGCCAGATGGAGAATTCCGTTATCAATTGTAAGGACCGCTTTGGCCTTGGCCAAGGCTCCCACAACCGCCGGTAGGCGGAATGCCCCCCGCAAATCCTTGACGAGCCTTCTGCGCACGAGCTCATCTTCTCCCTCCGAACCTTTCCAGAAGAGCGATTGGGCGGTCGGCTTGGCGCCGATCAGGCCGACTTCCATACCCTGTGCTTTGAACCGCTGAATAATCTCCACCCATTTCTCGAGGGGCCAGAGCTTTTCAGGCAAGCTGGCGGCAGTCGAGATAAGAATGTCCGGCACGTCCTCTTTGACTTCTCGAGCGGGCACCTCATAAGGCGGTACGTCACCTTCCAGGTAGGCCAGGCGGCAGAAAATCTCACCGATGAAGCCGGTTTGGAGAAAAGGGTAATTGAGGGGCAGTGCGGCCGAAATCCATTCCTTGTCTGCCCAGAGGCGGCCTTGGCTATTTGCCTCAAAGGGAAGATCAGCTCGGCTGTCTCCGCCGACGCAAGGCCCGCAAATATAAGTATTCATTGCCGCGATCGTGCTTGCGAACGCCTTCGACCAGGCCGTGTTTTCTAGATTGATCACAAGGTCGTAAGGTTCAGAGGTCTCTGCGAACGCGCTTAGCACGGAGAAATGAGGCTCGCTTCCATAAAGCGGAAAGCCCCAATCGATCTTGGCGTCCTCCATCCAAAGCTCCTCTGTGCGGGTGCCGGAATAGTAATGTAGGGTCGATGGGCGCCACTTTGTGCGAAGCATCTGGAGGAGCGGCGTGGAGACGACATAGTTGCCCAACGCATCGTTTGCCACCACTGCAATCCGGCAGCCCACCGGCAAATCTTCCCCTGCATACCTCCGCACGTAAAGGTTTTACCTACCCCGTGCCCCGCGTGCCCGGTTTGGTGATGGGCACAGCCGCGAGCCAGTCCGGAACATCGTCAGGCGCGAAGGTTTGGGCTTCCACTTTGTAGGCGGCGAACAGGGGCACGCCGAAGTTTGGCGGGGCCTCCGCCCGGTCGATGAGGACGCCTACGCCGGCTGGTATTCCGCCAGCTTCCTGAACGACTCGGATGACCTCTTTGATGCTGATGCCAGTGGTGAGGACGTCGTCGACAATCAGCACCCTGGCGCCTTTTGAAATCTGGGCGCCGCGTCTCAGCTTCTTCTGCCCGTTCTCCGTTTCAACATATAGCGCAGGCAGCCCCATTTGGCGAGCGACTTCGAAGGCGATGATGATGCCGCCTGTTGTCGGGCCGGCGACGAGATCGATCCGCGCCCCTGCCCCTTGTGCCGATGTTTGTTCGGCAGAGAGGGAAGGGGGTTCCGGGTCCGGAAAGATGCCAAAGGTGCGGGCGATCTCCGCACATAGGGCCGTTAGAACGAGCGGTTGTTCAAGAACCCTAAATTTCTCAAAATACACATCGCTGTGCCTGCCGCTTGTTAGAAGAAAGTGCCCGTGGAGAACGGCGCCCGAAGATTCTAAGAGCTGTCCGAGATCAATCATGTTTCGAATGATGATTGTGGCCCTTTCTGAAGCTCACGTTGGAATTTCGCCCCGGTTTTTGTCATCCTGAGCCATTGAACACGGAGTGCTCGTGGCCCATTCAGAAAATAGAGCGACCGCTGCCTCGACACGTGGGCCCGTAATTTCCACCAGCCTCCGCCCGCCGACCTCGTGTCGAGGCTCCAATCATCTCCCGTTTGAACATGAGAGCCCAGCATTTTCTTAGGAGCGAGTCCCCGAGTCAAAGGACCAGACCGGACGCACGGAATGTTTGTACCAGCATTCCTCGCCTACAGTCAGGTCCTTCGACTTGGGGACTCGCTCAGGATGACAAACCAAGGGGACCGCGTTCTCGGGATGACAACAAACAGGCGACTGTAAGCTGCTAAGCCTGGTTCGGCCGGCTGATGCTGTGCATACCCTCGTCAAGAATGGCGGCAATATCGCGACCTTCCACCAGCAGCCGCTCGCACTCACCAGCAAATTCAGGATGCTGGTCTCGAAAATGCTCCAGCCAGTAGACCGTCTCATGAGCGTTGCCGCAGCAGAGCTCAAGGCGGCCGATGATGTGGCCGCGATCCAGCCCCTCTACGATCCCGGCGTACTTCGGCCCAATCATCATCGAACTGATGACAAGCATCTGGGCTGCAGGATCGTTCTCCTCCGCTCCGGGGAGTTTGTCCACCATCCGATGGACTGCGAGGCTGTATTCCATGAGCCGACCCTTAAATCCGCTACGCATAGCGACATTTTGGCTCAAGCGGACAGGTCCTCTGCGAGTGCTCTGCAGGCTATCCGATCACACTGAACGGCACAAGTTCGCGGACAACGCGGTTGTCCTCATCTACCAACACGATCTTGGGCTCAATAGGATGGTCTGCCAAGTCAAAGGCCGCGATGATGATGCGGTCACCCTGCTTGAAGAAGTGTGCCGCGCCGCCGTTGAGACCAATGGTGCCGGGCGGACCGGAGAACGCGTAGGTCTGGATGCGGGCCGTGTGATCAACGGCCCAAACGTGGACGAGTTCGCCGTCCAGAAGGCCAACGGCTTCCATAAGATCGCAACTGATCTGGATACTGCCGACGTAATCCGGGTTCGCATACGAGACCCTCGCGTGATGGATTTTCGACTTAAGAAGCTGGGATAAGCGCATCGTCTTTAGATTCGACTTTTTCTACGGCCGGCTCGATATCGGGGTTCGAGTCTGGGGCTATAGGCTTATTTCGCCGGTAGACGGCGGCCATCAAACCGCCGATGAAGAGGATACCAGCGCCTAACCAAACAAGGCTGGTAAAGGGCTTATAAAACAGCTCCATTGGGTAGAAAGGCACCTTGAAAAAGACCTGAACGCTGGCGGACTTGGTCGCCGCATCCATGCCCATGAGGGAGACGTAAAACATTGGTCCGGCGTCGGTCAGTCCTTGGTCAAGCCCCTGCTCTGTTAGAGTTAGAGCAGGCGCGATGTTATACGTTTGGCCGTTCTCTTCAAGCCGCATCTTGGCCACGAATTTGGTGCCTACTTGCCCTGGCTTGCCGATCATTTGCAGGCCATCGTAATGGAGGTTGAACATCTGGTTCGGCTCGGAGCTTTGCGGCTTGATCAGCTTTGGCTCAGGCCAGACTGTGGTGACGGGATCGCCGAGCGCCAAGTACACGTCGTGTGAGATCGCGTGGCGTATCCACGGCCAACGCATGCTTTGGAGATTGCCTTTGGCGTCGTGGATCCAATAGAGGCCGGGCATGGCCGTGTACTGCTCGCCACTCGGCTCCGTGATGTGGACGGGCAGTTTTGAGTTGCGATCAAAGAGGTCGCCGTCCAACTTGTCGGGATTCAAAACGTAACCCATGGCAACAACTGGTGTGCCGCTTTGGGTAATGACCTGCTCTTTACGTTCAAAGCCCCTGCTGAGAACTAGTCCCGCCATCAAGACGGCAACGCCCACGTGGGCGACAAAGCCGCCTAGAGAGAAGACCTTGGAATGCTTAGATAACTCGTTAACCCGCCAAAGGTTTGCCACCAACGCGAACATGCAGAGGAAGGTGAGGATGGCCATCCACGGCATCAGCGGCATTTCGTGCGGTAGATGCGGATTTTGGCGGCTGAACGGAAGATTAATGGTCGCCATCGGGTCTGGATTGACGCCGACCCCAGGCCACTTGTAGCCCAGAACAGTGAGGCCAGTAAGCCCGATCGAAAGGCTGACGACGTTAATGACCCTCGCCCAAAACTCCCTGGTCGCCATCGCCCGCCAGCTCACAAATGGGCCGACCGCGACGAGGAGCATGATAGGGATAAAGAACCAGACCACGACCATGTGATACAAGCTCTCCTCGACGACCTTGGACGGTTTTCCAAACACGGCGAGGAAGAACGGTACGCTCATGCCGATGGTGATGGTTAGGGCAAGGAGGGCCACCATCGTGACGCTCATCTTGTAAATGGACTCGCGGTTAAAACCTTCTTGGCGCTCAGCGTTATGAGCCGCAGTAGGCCGGCCGCGAACAAACCACAGAACCGAGAAACCGACAGCGCAAACGACCAGAAAAGCGAGAAGGATCCATAGTGCGCTCCGATTCATCTCGGCAAAGCTGTGGACGCTGGCCTCGGAAAGAAAGCCCGACCGAGTGAGAAACGTGCCGTAAACGAATGCGATAAAGGGCAGGCCACCAAGGAACAGATTCGATGAATTCCACCGGTTTTTTGTAGTTTGCACGATGATTCCATGGACAAAAGCCACTACAAAGAGCCACGGCACAAAGCTCACGTTCTCGACAGGATCCCATGCCCAAAAGCCGCCCCACCCAAGCGTCTCGTATGCCCACATTCCGCCCATACAGATACCGAGCGCGAGGATGGCAGTGGACACCAGCGCCCATGGCCGCACCATGTGGATCCAATCTTTTACGTTGCCCGTTAGCATCGCGCTAACGGCGAAACAGAACAATACCGTCAGTGAGCCAAAGCCAGTGAAGATGGTTGGAGGGTGAATGACAACCCAGTAGTTCTCAAGCGAGGGCGTCAGCCCGTTCCCAGTTTGCGGTAGAAGAATCTTACCGGCATGCTGTACGCCATCCAAGAGCCCGAAGGGCGTCTCGTAGGAAAGGATTCCGCAGAGAGAGCCAAGAAAGGTCGCGTAAGTCGCGACGAACCAGCGGCGGTAGATGCCCGTACCCCTTAAAGCGAGAACGCCGAAGATGGACGAAGTGCAAGCCCAGAGCAGAAAGCTGCCTTGCTGGCCCGACCAGACGCCCGCGATCTTGTACTTCAGCTCGGTCAGCGCATCGCCGTGGCTGAACACGTATTGGAATTCAAACTGGTTCTTGGCGAAGAGCGTAGCAAGGCAAACAAAAGCGCCAAGGATGGAAACAGCGCCAAGAACAAAAGAAAGGGAAGACAGCTTTACAAAACCGGATTTGTTCTTAGAAAGCAGCGCAGCCACCAAGGCGACGACAAAAGCTGCCGCTCCGAATAGAATGAGCGCCCGTCCTAAGTCGCCGACCCAGATTGCCCAGGAGGGAGCCGCGTCGAGGCTGAGAATGTTTTGATCCAAAGCTTAAGCGCCCTTGTACGGAGCTCCGGCCGTCGGCTGGCTCTCATATTTAGACGGGCACTTGATCAGGAGCTGGTGGGCTTTGAAAACGTCGTGATCCATGCCGCCGACCGCGACAACCTTTGTCGCCTCAGCCAGATTGCCGGGAGTGCTGCCAGTGTAGACAACGTTCGCAACGGTTCCCGTCTTGTCCTTCATCCTAAAGGAGATATGTCCGGATGACGGATCGGTTTGAATGGACTCCTTAATAAGGTCTCCGGCGAGGTGCAGCCCGTCGTCATGGGACTGCTTGGCTTCGGCGACCGTGACATACGGGCTGGCGTTTCCTACGAATGCGGTAAGGACTCCCACCATGGCCAGGGTCGCTACGATGCTGGTGATGACAGCTCCAGGTATCCGCATAACTTCATTTTGCCCTATCCAGGCACCCCTTGTTCTTACGTTCGCCAAGTGGCCGAGTTCGTTCGACGACGTTGTTTGCGCGGAAAAGAGCGAATTTGCGGGGACGCTCTAGCCGCCAGAGGCGTTTGCTATTGAGTGCTGAGTTCGAAGG
>JANYLD010000121.1 GCA_025363835.1 Armatimonadota bacterium | reverse complement strand
CTGCGTTCGCACAATGTGGGTCACGACGGAGCGTGCCCCTCCCCGGTTAATCCAAATCTGGCCGCAAAACCGCCGCTTCTTCCTCGTTCGCATCCGTGCGAGAAATCACCGCACGAGCCGGCGCGGTCTGGCTCGCGTTCCAAGGCTTGTGAGGAACCCCGGCCGGGATGTAGACAAAATCCCCCGCCCGGTTGACCATCCTGTGCTCGAGCATCTCCCCATAAGACATCTCCACCTCACCTTCGAGGATGTAGATACAAGTCTCATGCGGATGCACATGCGCCTTAGCCACCGCGCCCGGCGGCACGTCCACCAAATGCATACAAATCCCCCTGCTGCCCACGGACTGGGCCGTGATCCCATTGGTATAAGGCAAGCCATATTCCCGCAAGTTGGATTCAGTCGGTCGTAACGTGGCGCATGTTGGAGAACCGTTACCGAGCATGAAACTAGTATAGGTTCAAACGAGGGCCTGCGCGTATGCCCCGCTGCCTCCACACGTGGAATTGGAGTCCGCAGGTCGCTTCCAACTGACGATCTCGTGTCGAGGCTTCCACGCCAGGCTCGGATTCATGTAATCCGCCGCGAGATCGAGTGCTCTGCCGATGCGTATGATCTCTGCGTCGAATTTGTCAGGGACTTTGAAAGAGGTGACATGGCCTCGTGGAGACCTGATGGCCAAGAGCAGCCCAGGAGCGGATTCGTGGGATTTGTCGATAGAATGTTGGATGAACATTAGCGGAGCGATCTTAGTAGTCGCATCTATTCCGCCAGTTTTTCAAGCAGCTTGCCTTGGCGATCGTGGATGCGTTTGAGAGACTCATCCAGCGGAATGGGCTTGCCAGCCTTGATTGCACGTTTTCCGTCGTCAATCTTCGCCGGAATTCCACCGGGCTCGGGCTTCCGCTGTGCCATCTCCTAGATTATAGGACGCTCGATGGCCATCGCTAAGTCCAAAGTCAGCGCAGTAGCGGCCCGCTCGGTAAACTCCGCGTCCCGCATGGCTAAGCGCTACTTCATTACGACGCCGATCTACTACGTGAACAGCTACCCGCACGTCGGGACGACGCTGACGACTGTGGTGGCAGATGTCTGCGCACGCTACCACCGCATGCTCGGCCAGCCGGTCTACTTCCTCACCGGCACGGACGAGAATGGACTCAAAGTGGCCGAGGCGGCGGAAAAAGCGGGCAAAACCCCAAAAGACCACACCGATTTCCTCGCAGAAGAGTTCAAGAAAACCTTCCTCGCGATGAACGTTTCCTTCGACGATTTCATCCGCACCACCGAGCCTCGCCACGTCGAGGCCACCCAGCGCTTCTTCAAGATTCTCCAAGACAACGGCTACGTTTACAAGGGAGTCTACGAGGGCTGGTACGACGTCAGCAGCGAGACGTTCTACAAGGAGACCGACCTCGTCGATGGCAAGAGCCCGGACGGCAACGAGGTCCGGTGGGTGAGCGAGGAGAATTGGTTCTTCAAGCTCAGCGCCTTCCAAGACCGCCTCCTCGAGCACATCGAAGCCAACCCCACTTTCCTCCTCCCCGTCTCCAGAAAGAACGAAGTGGTCAGCTTCGTCAAGCAGGGCCTGCGAGACATGTGCATCACCCGCGCCAACCCTGGCTGGGGAATCCCCATGCCGGGCGACGACACCAAGGTTGTCTATGTCTGGTTCGACGCCCTTATTAATTACCTCGCCGCGACCGGTTGGCCCGAAGGCGACTGGCAAGACATCTGGCCTGCTGACGTCCACTGGATGGCCAAGGAAATCTTCACCCGCTTCCACGCCACCCTATGGCCCGCCATGCTGATGGGCATCGGCGTCGATCTCCCCCGCCACGTGGTCGCCCATGAATGGTTCACGTTTGGCGATATGAAGATGAGCAAATCCAAGGGCAACATCATCGAGCCCTTGGAGCTTGCCGGAGACATCGCCGCCAAGACCGGCTGCAAATCAGAGATCGCCATCGACGTCGTCCGCTATTCCCTCGCCGCGCAACTTCCCTACGGCGGCGACACCAATTACACGCGCGACGAAGTCGACCGCCTCTACAACGGAGACCTCGCCAACGACCTCGGCAACGCCCTCAACCGAACCCTCGCCATGGCCCACAAGTTCGTCGGCGGCGCGATCCCCGACGCGGAAATTGAGCAAGAAGCCAAAGACGCCATTCAACACGCCCGGTCCGAGTTCGACCGCTACATGGACAGCTTCCAGATCAACAAGTCCACCGAGTCCGCCCTCGGCCTGATCCGTTTCCTCAACAAATACATCGACACCCGCGCTCCCTGGGCTCTCCACAAAGACTCCAACCCCGCCCTCCCCAACGTCCTCCGCAGCATGCTCGCCTGCTTGAGAGCCGCCGAGGGTCTCATCCGCCCAATCATGCCCACCGCCGCCGACGAAATGGCTCGCCAACTCGGCCTCCCACCGACCAAACTTTGGAGCGAAATCGGCTCCGATACCAACTTGCCCGCCGGCGCAACCCTCGCCACCCCAGAGCCCATCTTCCCGAGACTCGACCCCAAGAAGAACGCGGAATCCAAAGAATCCAAAATCCAAAATCCAAAATCCAAAATGGAAACACAAAACCCTACTAGCAACACTCCGCCCCTCAGCCCTCAGCCCTCAGCCCTCAGCCCTCAAGAGATCACCATCGACGACTTCGCCAAAGTCCAACTCCGCGTCGCCCGCGTCGTAGAAGCGGAGCCAGTCGAAGGCGCCGACAAGCTGATGAAGCTCCAACTCGTCATCGGAGAAGAAAAGCGCCAGATCGTCGCCGGCATCCGCCTCAACTACAAACCTGAAGAACTCATCGGCCGCCAAATCGTGGTCGTCTACAACCTAAAGCCCCGCACCATGCGCGGCGTCGAGAGCCAAG
Source organism: Armatimonadota bacterium (assembly GCA_025363835.1). Classification (GTDB taxonomy): domain Bacteria; phylum Armatimonadota; class Fimbriimonadia; order Fimbriimonadales; family Fimbriimonadaceae; genus JANYLD01. The sequence continues at coordinate 91 of JANYLD010000121.1, read as the reverse complement.
GCATGGTCCTCGCCGCCGTCGACGAGAACGGCGGAGCCATCCTGCTCAGCCCAGAGAAAGAAGCCCCAGAAGGCGCAACCGTTAGATAACC
>JANYLD010000068.1 GCA_025363835.1 Armatimonadota bacterium | reverse complement strand
GGGCTGACCTTCATGCCGGTGGGCGAGCGAGAGCTGAAAGGAGTTCCCGATAAATGGATGCTCTTTTCCGCATCGGCCTGACCTTTGTTTTAAACCACGGTATCTAGAGGTGACCGGCCGCCTGTTGCCCCGACACCATTCTCGTGGGGGCGCAGCAGGATTTGGCGGTTGGCGCCAGAAATCTCGCGCGAAAAAAATATAGTGTTTTCGCAGCCATAAAAAGTATCATTTGACTCCTACATTTACGAGAGGTGATTGTATGGCTCGCAATCGGACGTTGGTATTGGCGGTAGGGATCTTGGCTGGGGCGGCAAACTCCGCCCACGCGCAATATGCGCACTTCGTGATGCATAGCGATCAAGGCGACTATGTCGGCCAGGGGCAAAATTGGAATCTCTGGTTTACACCAGCCACTAGCTACTTCCACGGAGTCACAGGCGTACCAATTAACGGCGCCCCTTCAGAAGTCCTCTTTGATACTCTTAATAACGATTTCTCGCACACGATAACCGCTGACTTCACTTCCACGCAACTGGGTCTGCCGTTGATATTGGGATCGTACACTAGTGCCGAACGCGCGCCTTTTGCTACCCAGGGCCACCCCGGGCTTGAAATATCCTTTGATGGCCGAGGTGCAAATACCCTGAACGGCAGCTTTACCGTCGAGAATTTCAAATACAGCGTCGACCAGGCCACGGATAAATACACGCTGTTATCGTTCAAAGCCCAATTCACCCAGCACTCCGAAGGCTTTGCCCCTGCCTTGCATGGCACTTTCAGCTACAACGCGGTGCCTGAGCCGGCTACCGTAGCCGCCTTGGCAATGGGCGCTGCCGGACTATTTGCACGGCGTCGAAAGAAAGTTTGAATCTGAGGGCCGGAAGAAGGATAACCAAACGGCCCATTCTCGCTACGGCTAGCCGCGGCCGCAGCTAGAATCTGCCCTTATGCCATTCCGTCAGGTTTCCCGCTCGGAGATTCAAGAGCCGTTCTCGCGGCTATGGAATCTCGAATACCCGGACGATCTTCGGTCTCCCAACGAGATCGAGACGTCTTATCGCGGCATTATCGAAGGGAGCTTTGAGGAGCATTGGGTTGAGGAGGAGGGTGGGCGTCTTCTAACCGCGGTTTCCGCCTATGACTGGCATGGCACAACTCCGCCCGAGCGGATCACGGCGGATTTCTGCTTGGATGCTGAGCACGAAAAGAGCACGCTGCCTGAGACCTTCGACTTTTTCGAGAGTCTGACGCGGCGTGCGCAGGGGAAGAGTTTTTGCTTGTGGACCAGCGACAGAAGCGCCGACCGGCTTAGTTTCTTAGACTCAAGAGGTTATCGGCTAAAGCAAACCGTGCCGGTTACTCGCCTGGATCTCCAAGCATTCGACCCTTCCCAGTTTGAAGACCGTATTGCTTCTTTGTTGGCGTCAAAACTGCGGATTGTAACCGTGGCCGAATTGGACGATGACGGTTTCGATTGGATTCCTGCGCTGTACGACGCGACCTGGGAGCTGCTGCAGGATATGCCGCAAGCGCATCCCCCAAGGCAAATCCCCTTGGACCAATACCGACGGCTGTTCGAGCAGCGGACCGAGGCTGAGAGGCGGCTGATGTTTGTGGTTATGGATGAAGATAGGATTGTCGGTTATTCGCGGCTGGAGGAAGCGGGGGCCATGCCAGGGCTAGTGCGCACGGGCATGAGCGGCACCGCGCGGTCGCATCGCCGAAGGGGCGTCGTGACTTCTCTTAAGGCGACCACGCTGAAACTGGCGAAAGAACGCGGATATACGCTTGCGCAGACAGACAACGACGTGACCAATCCGATGTATCAGCTTAATTTGCAGTTGGGCTTTAAGAACTGTTGGAATTGGCTGATGTATGAACGAACCATTTAAGATTGCCAACTGGTGCCAACTGTTGCCACCAGTCGTCCTATAATGAAGAGTAGAGAAATGGCAAAGCACACAATGAACGTTTCGTTGACGCCCGAGCTTGAACAGCTCGTGAAGGACTTCATGGAGTCTGGGATGTATGGGAACCAGAGCGAGGTTGTCCGGGCGGGACTGCGGTTGTTGCGGGACCACAAGCAGGAGCAAGAAGCGAAGCTCGAGGCGCTTCGGCAGGATTTGGCGGTTGGTATCAGGCAGTTGCTCAACGGGGAAGGACGACACGTTACCGCCGAAGAAATTATTGAGAGATCAGTTCGAAGATCTTGACGGGGCCTAAGAGCTAGCGCTGCCGTAGTGTATGAGCGCGTAGTTCCAGAACCAGCGGGAAAGGACGAAAAAGGCGAGGGCCCAGCTGATGCCAAGGGCGAGCATCAGTGGGTCGAAGTGGTCTTTGAGCTGGCGGGCGGGCATGGTGGCGAGGAAGGCGAGAGGGACGATGAAGGTGAACATCGACCTCAGGCCGCTTCCGTAGATGTCGAGCGGGTAACGGGCGATCTGCATCACCGTGTCGCCGAGGACCCATAGGTTGTCGACTCTTACGAGCCAAATGCCGGTGGTCATCAGCATCAGGTTGAAGCCGTAGAAGATCACGGTGGAGGATGCGATGAGACTGACGTAAGCCAGCCATTGGAGGGCCCCTGCGTGGATGTGGGCGATATAGGAGCCGTATCCGATCATCACGATGCCGGCGAAGAGGGTGCCTACTTGGTCGAAGTTGAACTTGCGCGTGCTGACCCAGAACTGAGTGTCGATCGGCTTCGTGATGACAAAGTCTAGGGTGCCCTTTCTAACTTGCTCAGGAATCTCGTTGAGGCTGAGGAAGAGGGCTTGGAAGACCGCGTTCATGAAGAAGCAGGTCGCTGCGAGGACGAACGCATCACCTCGATTCCAGCCGGCGACGGAGTCGGTGTTGCGGTAGATGACGAGGAGGATGAGGATGAAGAAGAAGATCCAGATGACGTTCTGGAAGACCTTGGCCACAAAGTTTGCGCGGAACTCCAGCTCGCGGGCAAACGAGCTTACGAAGAACGTGCGGTAGATCCGCCAGTAGCGCGACACGGGGTGATTGTACGTTGCCTTTGGCGAGTAAATCGTAAATGGTAAATCGTAAATCGCTCGGAGACAGATGCTTCTTGGTTTGGCAGACTCGCGTGAAGGGCAAGAAGCAACCACAACGACACAACGAGCACAACGATTTCACAACGTACGTTTCCACCTTGCCTTCTCAGTGCGCTCTTGATCAACACATCTGGGAATCCATCCGTCGTTGTCAAACCGTTGAGATCGTGTGCCGTCGTGGTGGTATCCCAGCGTGCGATTGATATGACCAAGCCATCAAAGTACCGCTGCTGGGCAACGTACGATCCACGTCCACAAATCAGCGATCTTGCAAGGCCGCAATCCCCGGCAACTCTTTGCCCTCCAGAAATTCCAGACTAGCGCCGCCGCCTGTGCTAACGTGGCTCATTTTTTCTGCAACGCCATATTTCTCTACCGCGGCCGCAGTGTCGCCGCCGCCGACGATGGTGACTCCGGGGCAGCGGGCCATAGCTTCGGCTATGGCTTTGGTGCCGCCTTGGAACGGCGACATCTCGAAGACTCCCACGGGGCCGTTCCAGAGGACCGTTCCGGCGGACTCGATTTCCTTTGCAAACGCCTCGCCGGACTTGGGCCCGATGTCGGCGCCGATCATGCCGTCTTGGATCCCGTCGACGGGGACCACGCCGGCCTTGGCGCTCTCGCTTAGTTCGCTGGCGACCACAACGTCCACGGGGAGGAGGATCTTGTCTTTGTTCTCGTCCAACAGCCCTTTGGCGTAATCGAGGCTGTCGGCGTCCAAAAGCGAGTTGCCGATGCCATTGCCTTCGGCCTTCAGGAAGGTGTAAGCCATGCCTCCTCCGATGAGGAGTTTGTCCAGCTTAGGAAGCAAAGCGTCGATGAGGGCAATTTTGTCCTTCACCTTGGCGCCGCCCATGATGGCGACAAACGGCTTCTTCGGGTTCTCGATGGCTCGTCCGAGGAAGTCGATCTCCTTTTGGATCAGGAAACCTGCAACGCCAGGAAGGATGTGGGCGACTCCCTCAGTACTTGCGTGGGCTCGGTGGGCGGTGCCAAACGCGTCGTTGACATACATGTCCGCGAGACCCGCCAGCTGGCGAGCAAAGGAGGGGTCGTTCTTTTCTTCCTCCGGGTGAAACCGGACGTTTTCGAGGAGAACGACTTGGCCGGGTTGGAGTGCTTTGCAAGCCGCTTCCACCTCTGGGCCGACGCAGTCAGGAAGAAGAGGGACGTCTTGGCCGAGTAGTTCTGTGAGTCGTTTGGCGACGGGCTTCAAGGAGAACTCAGGAGCAGGGCCATTCTTCGGGCGGCCTAGGTGGCTCGCGAGGATGACCGAGGCGCCGTGTTTCAGGAGGTATTTGATGGTCGGCAGCGCCTCGGTGATGCGGCGATCGTCGGTGATCTGATCGCCGTTCAGCGGGACGTTGAAATCGCACCGGACCAGGACGCGCTTGCCTTCCGGGTGGATGTCCTCGACCGTCTTCTTGTTCAGCAGGGAACGCTCTCCTAAATTAGCAGCCATAGTTCTCGGAGTTTATCTCGGGAGGATAATCGCACTCCCAAACTGGATCCGTACTCCAAACAATTTCCTCACAACTGCTTTGCATACTGTAAGCACGTGCGCGTTTTGCTCGTGGAAGATGACCCCATTATTGGGGCGGAGATTCGAGGAGCCTTGGAGCGGGAAGGGAACGTGGTGGAGCACGTCACCGACGGCGTGCAGGCTCTGGATGCGCATGCCTACGCCGACCACCAACTCATCATCCTCGACATCATGTTGCCGAAAATGGACGGGTGGGAAGTTTGCCGGCGGCTTCGCCAGCGCAAGATCACGACCCCAATTCTGATGCTCACCGCGCGGGACTCGGTTGACGATCGGGTCAAGGGGCTAGAAGAAGGAGCGGACGACTACCTTTCCAAGCCGTTTGACGTGCGCGAGCTTTTGGCTCGGATCAAGGCACTGGTGCGGCGAGACAAGGTCCACAGAACGGGAAAGATACACGTAGCCGATCTGGAGGTTGACTCACATGCCAAAGCGGTGAAGCGGGCGGGGAAGGAGATCCACCTGACACCGCGAGAATATAGCTTGCTTGAAGCGCTTGCGAGAAACGAGGGAAGAACGATTACGCGGGAATTCATCCTCGAATCCGTCTGGAACAACGAGGAGCGCTTGGAGAATACGGTCAATTTCCATATCACATCGCTGCGGAAGAAGATCGACGCCGATTTTGAGCCCAAGTTGATCCAAACGGTGCACGGCTTTGGCTACGTTCTGAAAAGCCCGGCGGGCGGATGAGAACCTTCGCCACTTCCTTCAGAGGCCGTCTGACTCTTTTAAGTCTGTTAACTCTGGCGGTCACGTTAAGCGCCTACTCCCTGCTGCTAGGACAAATCAACCTTTCACGGCTGTCTCAGCACATCGATGAGGACATGCAGAACCGCGCCCGGATGCTGGCGCATCGGCCGCCGCCTCAGAATGGGCCGGCAAGCTTTGAGGGCCGGCAGAGAGGACCGCAGGGGCAGCGGAGCGGCGGACCGGGTGACGGACCTCCGGATGGGCAGACCCCTCCAGGGGAAAGGCCTCCCCCGCAGGGTGGGCCAATGGATATGCGGACCGCCCGCATGATCGACATGAACGGCCGAGTTGTTCGAGGACAGGAAGGAGACGATGTCTTTGATGAGGGTCTTTATCGGCAAGCTCGCAACGGTGAGGAAGGCTTTTCTGAGATTCAGTGGAAGGGCGCTCCAACGCGAGTGTTTGCGACACCGTGGATGCAGCAAGGCGAGCAGGCTGGAGTTGTAGAAGTAGCCCATGACCTGCGCGATTTCCAAGACATGAAAAGCACCCAGATATGGACTTGGCTAGCTTTGGCTCCGCTTGCTCTCGCCATTTCAGCAGTCGCGGCCTTCCTCATGACAGGGCGGGCTTTATCGCCGTTGCAAGACATGCAACAGGCCGCGACCCAGATGGGGCAGGGGGATCTTGGCCAGCGGCTTTCAGTGCGCGGAGATGATGAGCTGGCGCATTTAGCGCGAACGTTCAATATCATGGCTGCCAACCTTCAGCGTTCCTTTGAGGATCAAGCGGCGGCGTACGAGTCTTTGAAGGAAGCCTATGAAAGTCAGCGCAGGTTTACCGCAGACGCATCGCACGAGTTGCGGACGCCTTTGGCTCGCTTGCAATTAGCCACCAGCTCTGCATTGCGTGGCCCGGAATCGGGTTACAAGGAAGCGTTGGAGACTGCGGATAGTGCGGCCAAGACGATGGCAAAGTTGACCCGGGAGCTTTTGGTTTTGGCGCGGGCGGATGCAGGCCAGCTTGGGTTGCGGCATGAGGTGTTTGACTTGCGGCTGGCCGTCTCAAACGCCTTGAACGGATTTAACCGGGAGATTGGCTCACAGTTTCCGGCCGGGCCAATCTTGGTTGAGGGCGACCAGGATCATCTGGAGCGAGTGATTGCTAATTTGATCGAGAATGCGGTCCGGCATACGCCCGCCGACAAGCCCATTTCGGTGTCGTTGTCGGAGGTGGAAGGGAAGACAGTTGTCTGCGTGCAAGACCAAGGCGAAGGGATTTCGACGGAGCACCTGCCGCATCTATTTGAGCGGTTCTATCGAGTGGACGCAGCCAGGGGCCGGGTGGATGGCGGTATTGGACTTGGGTTGGCGATCTGCAAAAGTCTGGTGGAGGCTCACGGCGGATCCATTTCGATCGCGAGTGAGGTTGGAAAGGGAACGTCGGTGACGATTACTCTGCTCGTTGCCGTTTAATTTTGTCATCCCCAGCCATTGAACACGGAGTGCTCGTGGGCCTTTCAGAAAATAGAGCGCCCGCTGCCTCGACACGTGGGCCCGTAATTTCCACCCGCTTCCGCCCGCCGCCCTCGTGTCGAGGCTTTCAATCAGCTCTCGTTTGAACCTGAAAGCCCAACATTTTCTTACGAGCGAGTCCCCCGAGTCGAGGTACCTGACTGTCAATTCGGAATGTTGGGCCAAGCACGTCGTCGCCTCCTGTCAGGTCCCTCGACTCGGGGACGCTGGGGATGACAAAATGCTCGAAATTATTCGTCCTCATAACATTCAAATAACAGCCTGTTAAAGTGACTCCATCAGGCACGAAACGCCGATGAAGGAGATCACATGAAGGGTTTCAAAGTCTATGGATTGATTGCGACGATAGCGGCGATGGCCGTGGGCCCCAGTGCGCTCGCACAAGATGGGCCGCCGCAGGGAGGACCAGGTGGCCCGCCGGATATGCAGCAGGGGCAGGGCGGACAAGGAATGCGAGGACCGGGTCAACGGATGGGTCCTCCGCCGGAGCCACTGGTATTACGGCCCGATGTTCAGAAGGAGCTTAAGCTTTCTGACGACCAGATCAAGAAGCTACGCACGATCATAAGACCGCCAATACACGGTGGCCCCGGCGGCGGTTCAGGGCGGGGAAGAGGCGAAGGGCCTCGGGGCCAGGGTGGATCTCCGGACGGTCAGGGTGGCCCTCCGCAGGGCGACATGAGCGGGCCGCCACGTAGTGGCGGCGGCGGACCTGACCAATTGGACCCCGGCGGCAGACCCGGCGGTCGTGGGCCACAGGCCATGGACGCGAAGCTCAAAGAAGTGCTGAACGACAGCCAAATGAAGCGGCTCAAAGAGCTCCAGCTTCAGCGGATGGGTGCAGAGGCTCTTATGCGGCCGGAAGTCGCTGACAAGGTCGGTCTTACCGATGATGAGATCGCGAAAGTGCGGGACATCGTTGATGAAGCTCGGCAGGAAATGCCTCGACAAGAGCAGGGGCAGCAGCCTGACCGCGAGAAGATGATGAAAGCCCATCTAGCGATGGTCGCAAAAGTCAACGACAAAGTTTTCGCGATTTTGAGCTCGAAGGAGCGGTCCCAGTGGGATCGGCTGTGTGGAAGGCCGTTTAAGTTTGACGAGAACTATCGGCCCGAGCCGCCTCGCTTTGAAGGGAGCGATGGAGGAGCAGGCAGTTAGGTAAAACCTCGGGGCCGCACAGAGAGCGGCCCCTTATCTTTCTGCGACCAAAAACGTAGCATCGCCCTCTGCGCGATGTTTGGAGCTTGATTGTTCGTGCTGCTATCGTCACGAGGCTTCTAACTAAGGAGGCCTGGAGATATGGCCCTGAGGGCGATGCTACAATGCCCCTGGTACAATTTCGAACCTTGCGGCTGTAGCTCAGTGGATAGAGCATCGGTCTTCGGAACCGAGGGTCGGGAGTTCGAATCTCTTCAGCCGCGCACCATTTACGATTTACGCCCCCCAGAAAACCCTGGTATTTTCTACCGCTAGATTGGCATCCTCCTTGCCTGTACTATTAAGTGGGCGGTGTCCCGCCTAATTTGCGGCTCGGCCGTTTAGATAATTGTTTTTGCAAAAGGGGGCGGGCGTAAATCCGCCGCAGTTTTGAGCAACGGTTTGCACCCGAAAAGGAGAGGAGCCGGGGGCGTTCACAGAGTGGAGCGCCCCCTTTACTTTTTGCGGCTCCTGAAGCAATACCCCGTACACTATCTATTCCCTACAGCCGCTTCCGTATTTGTGCTGGCACCTAGGCTCTAAAATGAGCAATGTTGAAGCTGGAAGCTAAACTCTAAACCTTCCTGCTAAAGATGCCGCAATTTCGTTTGCGAGCCGAGCAAAAGCTCTATCTTTGGCTGTATCTACCGATACAGTCGTCACGGATACGAGCAATTATTAAACGGTAAATCCTTATGAACCAGCTTCTCGATCTCCCTCTTCTTGGTCTTGAAGAAACCATTCCAGACACGCTGTTCGTGCTGCATCACCCGGCCAGCGATCGATACGGATGCTTTTGCCACGAAGGTGTACACGGCCTCGCCTGCTTCAGCACTGAAGGCGGCGCGTGCCGGTTTGCCGAGTGGATCGACCTGAGCGGCATGCGCACGGTTGAGCTGAATTTCGATGAAGCTCGCGACGTAGCCAAGTCCCGCCCGTTGCCCGTTGTTTCTTTGATGTTGTTGGACTCCTTGAACAACCCGGTTATCCATTACATCCGCTAAGCAATTCAAAAAACTTCTTTCCGTCAGAAACTCTCCTCTAGGCGGCTCGCAGGGCAATTGCGAGCCGCTTTCTTTTTGAGTGATCTGTTGTCGGTGATCTTATGGTGATCGGTTATCAGTGATCGGTAATCAGCCAAATGACCGGCTCTGTGATCACCGATCACCGATCACCGATCACCGCATTTCCGATCACCCTCCCAGGCTCCAACGTGAAATGCCGGTTCGGTCTGGTCGTTGGGAACCTCGCAGTTCCTCGGGTGCCTTTATAGCGCCTAAAAGTCATCATTAAAGGGATGGCAATCATGAGGCTGGGCCGCGGTGGGCTTTTTTTACTTCTGCGATCCGAGCAAGGACATGGCTCCATCGGCCTGCTTCATTCGAAAGAAGATCCCGCTAGTGCCGTTTTCATACCATGCAGCTTGGTCGGCCTCCGGACCGTGCTAAGCGGATTGGAGTACGCCACGGCGCAGCAGGACAGGCACTGCGCGGTCCGCAGAGTTCATCCCCACGTCGAGATCATTTGGCATTCTGGAGAGACCTTCCAGACGGTTGTGCGCGTGACCGCGGAAGAGTTTGAGCACTCGTTGGACTACTTGAACGGTAAACCCGAAGACTGCGTTCGCGTAGCGTAGCACTGATTCCAACTGAAAGAGGTACGAGCCGAGCCGGACATCGGCGGCGATGTGAACGATAGAGCACAGTTGCTCTGTTGAGACGTAAACTAGACTTGTGGACACAACTGTAAACGTTGATCCGGAAGTCATGGGTGGAACGCCTGTCTTCGCGGGAACGCGAGTCCCTTTACAAACTCTGCTCGATTACATTGAAGGCAACGACACCCTTGACGCGTTTTTGGAGGACTTTCCAACGGTTTCAAAAGAGCAGGCGATCCGCTTCCTTGAGTCTGCAAAGGCTGCGCTGGTTGAAAGAGTCGCGTGAGAATCCTTTTGGACGAATGCCTGCCGAAGCGTCTTAAGATTTTCCTCATTGGCCACGAATGCACAACGGCGCCTGAAGCCGGCTGGGCCGGTATCAAGAATGGGAAGCTACTGCAGTTGGCAGAGCCTCTTTTTGATGTGTTTCTCACAGTTGATCGCAACTTGAGCTTTCAAAATCCCACTCCGAGGTTTAAGATCGCCGTCGTCGTTTTGAAGTGCAAATCCAATCGACTCGACGACCTCAAGCCTCTCGTGCCAGAGTTGCTCGAAAAGCTACCCATGGCCAAGCGAGGCGAAGTTCTCCTTTTTGGCGGCGGAAGCCGCTGATCTCTTCAGCTAGCGGGCGGCGCCGGCCAGCACAGGCTCACTAACTGCAGACTCGCCAGGCAACGGCAAGCCAAAAGCTTTTAGCCACGTTCGCAGCTTCTCAATGCGCCCTGGTGATCCCAAGTCCAGCGTGAAGGGCCTGCCGCGGGCGTCGATGATAATTCCGACGGTGCCTCCTTCCAGCTTCTCGGTTCGCGACTTGCCTTTACCTTCGCCGACATCGAACCCCTTCGCAGGCTCGATGGTGAGAGTCTTGAACTCACCTCGGCCGCAAGGGATGACTTTGATTTGGCCGAAGGGGACAGATTCATTGACGCCGTCGCCTTTGACAGTGACACAGGCCTCTCCGTCTTTGGCGATGCCGACGGGGGCGATGCAGTGGCCGCATTGGACGATGCAGTCGTATTCAAAGACCTGGCGAGCCGCTTTGTAGAAGTGCTGGCTGAGGACGCCGAGGTGGGGCATCATGAAGATCGAGTCGACGGTCAGCATCGTCACGCCTTCCGGCTGGTAGGCGTCCATCATCATCAAGGCCGATTGGGCTCGCTTGGGGGCGTGCGATAGGACGCCGCCGGAGCCGATGATCATATCCAGCTCCATCATCTTCACAAGCGTCTGGCCGGTGCCCGACTGGCTGAAGATCTGGCCGATGTCGCGCTGGGTCTGTGTACCGGTGAGGCCTCGGGCCAGGCTCTTATGGTGGATGAAAGCGAGTCGCAGCGCTTCTCTCGCAACCGCCTGCTCGATCAGGAGGTCCTCGTAGGTGTGAGGAATTGTGGTCGGCCGGATCATCTTGTTGCGGAGACGGTTGCGGACTTCGGCGGGCTCAAGCTCAAACGGGAGCCAGCGGGCGATGTTCTCGATGCCGGTTTCCTTGAGCACGTTGCAGATCGAGTAGCTCATTCCCAGATTCGCGGAGACCGTTCGATTGTAAATGCGCGTGCCCGGGGTGGCCTCGAAGACGGAGAAGACGTCGGTGGTGGCGCCGCCGATGTCGACACCCAGAACGTTGATTTTCTCGTTCTCCGCGTACTCCTTGAGAAGCTTGCCGACCGCGTTCGGGGTCGCCATGACTTCCTCGCTGGTCCACTCGAGCAGCTTGGAGTAGCCGGGGGCTTGCTGCATGACGTGCTCTAAAAACATCTCATGGATCTCATCGCGGGCCGGGTCGAGATCCTCTCGGTCCATGGAAGGCCGAAGGTTGTTGACGTATTTGACCTCAACCGCGTCTCCAAGCACTTGGCCAACCGGAGTGCGGGCGCCCTGGTTACCAGCGTAGATGATCGGTAGCTTCATGTCGCCAAAACGCGGCTTGGGGTCGGCTCGGCGAACGATTTCTGCCATTTCGATAAGCCGCTCGGTATTGCCGCCATCGGTGCCCCCGGACATGAGGATGATGTCTGGCCGCAGTTGTCTCAGCCGCTCCACCTTTTGGTAATCCTTTCTGCCGTCGTCTACCGATAGGGTGTCCATAAGAATCGCGCCCGCGCCGAGGGCCGCCCGCTCTGCCGATTCCGCCGACATTGCCTTCACGAGACCGGTAACCATCATCTGCAGACCGCCGCCCGCCGAAGATGTGGATACGTACAAGTCTGAGGCCTCAAGATCATTCGATCGTGAGTCGGTCTTTTCCCCGCTCTTATAAAGCCGCCAAACTTTCCCGTCCTTCATCAGAGACCGCCGACCCTTGGTGAACCCGTCCGGCACCGTTTCAGCCGTAATCTCCTCCAGTTCCGTGATGGAGTTCAGAACGCCGATGGTGACGTCTTCAAACGGCTTTTCCACGGTCGTGGGAGCCTCGCCACGGGCTACCAGCCGGTAGTCGCCGTTGGCATTGCGCTCGATAAGGATGGCCTTGGTAGTGGTAGAGCCGCAGTCCGTCGCGACGATGCGGAGAATGTCTTCGGGCATTGGATTCAATTATGGCGGGTTCGAGGGCGGGAGCCCTGTAAATCGTAAATCGTAAATCGTAAATCGCCGGCAGGGAGACTGCACCTCCTTTTCCGGTGGTCCGGTGAAAATGCAACCACAACGGCACAACGAGCACAACGGTTTCACAACGCCCTGAGTGGGTGCAAATCACGGGCTTGGAATGTCAGCAAGCTTTCCGGCGTTGTGAAACCGTTGTGCTTCGTTGTGCCGTTGTGGTTAATCTCCGGAAAAAGATTATCTCTTGAACCAGAATCCTATCCAAATCTCCCCATCCGAGCGATTTACGATTTACGATTTACGATTTACGCTCCCCGTTTCCCACCCAGTAATCGGGGAAAAGTGGTGGAGTGGGATAGAGCAGTTTTCTAACAACTCGCAACTATGCTGTGAGCGTCGCAATTCCAGGTGGTGTCAAATTGTCTTCGTTGGTATCACAATACATGTCTAAGCCAGAGAACGGAATCGGGGTGGGATAACAGTGAGTACAGAAGCGGTCATTAGAGTAGTGGGTGTTGGCGGCGGCGGATCGAACGCCGTTAACCGGATGATAGAGAGCGGAATCCGCGGCGTGGAGTTCATCTCCATGAACACGGACATACAGGCGCTGGACCGCAGTCCGGCGGCCAGGAAGGTTCAGCTTGGCGTTAATTTGACCCGCGGCCTCGGCGCCGGCGGAAATCCTGAGGTTGGTAAGGCCGCCGCAGAAGAGAGCAAGCAAGAGATCCGAAAGGCGCTTGAGGGCTCTGACATGGTTTTTGTGACCGCGGGCATGGGCGGCGGCACGGGAACCGGCGCGGCCCCCATCATCGCGGACCTCGCCCGAGAAATCGGCGCGCTGACGCTCGCCGTCATCACCCGTCCGTTCACTTTTGAAGGACCTCGACGCGCTCGCCTCGCGGAGCAGGGCATCGGCTCGCTGCGTGGCCGGGTCGATACGGTCATTACGATTCCGAACGACAAGCTCTTGGGAGTTGTCGAGAGAAAGACGACCCTGGTGGACGCCTTCCGAGTGGCAGACGACGTTCTGCGACAAGGCGTGCAGGGCATTTCCGATATCATCACCATCCCCGGCCAGATCAACGTGGACTTTGCCGACGTCCGCGCGGTCATGACCAACGCCGGCCCCGCCCTCATGGGCATCGGCTACGGCGTGGGTGATCAGCGCGCACTTCAGGCCGCTCAGTCCGCAGTGGCGTCCCCGCTGCTGGAGCAGACGATCCACGGAGCCAAGGGGCTCTTGGTCAACGTCACCTCCGGAGAGGACCTCACCCTTACGGAAGCCAACGAGGCCATGCAGTACATCGCAGAGCTTTGCGACGCCGAGGAAGCCAACATCTTCTTCGGTACTGTTGTGGACCCGGAGATGGACGGCACCGTCCGCGTCACCGTCCTCGCCACCGGGTTCAACCCGTACACGCTGGAAGGCCGCAGGGTTGCCGATGCCACGTACTCAGCCCCGGTGGCCGCTCCGAGCGCCGTGGTCAGCGCCGCCGCCCCGGCCCGAGTCGCAGCACAGCGAGGCACCCCGGTCGACCCGTCCTCGGTCTACGACGAGAGCGACCTCGACATCCCCGCGTTCATCCGCGAGCACCGGACTCACTAAGCTCAATCAGAACTGCAGAAACGACCCGGGCTCTAAGCCCGGGTCGTTTTGCTTTTTGTAGTTCAAGCCCGAGATCTATATCGGCTCCATGGTCTTGCGCAAGAACGGAGACCTGTGGATTGGGTCACTACAGGGGGTTGTTCAATTGGTCAAGAAAGCTGCTGGGCAATATCAGCCAGTCTGGTTTCTGCCATACCGGAAGGCGCGTAAATGGTAAGGCCGTTGCTGCTTTCCAAGCGTTCCGAATTCTCTTAGATCCTTTCTAGTTCGTAGCGTGTCCTCGAGGCCAAACGAACATAAAGGCCGCTTTGAAGTCCCAACAGGAGGTGGAAGGGCGTCCCCAAGGTCCGAACGAGCGGTGCGACGATCTGAGCGAAGAGGCCCAGGAGGCGATTGTGCGCTCCATCCTCGCCCGTTATTATCGAAACAGGCCAAAGCCCGCGCCGGTTAAGCAGCCGGAGCTGACGGTCGCGACCGAAAGAGACAAGCCGGAAAAGCCTGCCTAAATCACGTCCTGCTCTCTGGAGCAATTGAATCGGCGCGAGATCGTAAGGATCGCGGTTTTGCCTCTGCCCCCTAAGGGCGCGCCGTTGCTGCGCAAGCCTTTTCCTGTACCTGTACCTGCAACTACCTCGATAGCCACGCGCGAGCCCGCAGGGTCAAGGCCCCGCCACCCAGTCAGCAAGCCCACAGCACTCAACCCACAGCCCACAGCCCACAGCACTCAGCCCACAGCACCAAGCCCACAGCCCTCAGCCGTCAGCCCCCATACTCCACAGCCCGCAACTTACGAGGGTGCTGCACCTGACAGACAGCCGCTTGCTTGCCGAGATATAGTTATCGAGGACAGCCTTCGCCTAGGGCGAACCCGATTCTGGTCCTATGGCAGAACGACTCGGAAACGGAGAACGTGGAGCACTACGTCGTCCTCGCCCACGTCATCTATGTGGCGGATCGCAGGGTGCTTCTCGGTTCGTCTCTGTCCGCGGACGAACTTGGTTCCCAACTCGTTCCAATGCTCCGATTCAAGCTGATCGAGAGACAAACCCCCTCAGAGCCCAAACCGCATTCGTCCTGACTGAGAAACCCTGCCCGAATCGCCAGAGTCGGTGCCTCCTGTTGAGCCACCCGTTCCGCTCGATAGTCCGTCGTTTTCCACTTGCGCGCCCTCACTCCGCCTATCCCTGTGGCGCAACAAGATTGAACGCACGATTGAGCGCAGGGTTCCTTCTCGGAGCCCTTCCTTCTCTTCGAGATCGCCGTCTTCGTAGTTCATGCCTCTTTCGACCCAGATAACCGTCGGATCGGATCGGGATTCCTTGTAATCCTTTAAGCCGACCCCTTGAGGAACTTGGATCGGAGATTGCGAATCTTCGTACAACTCGATCCTCTGGCGATCTCGAAACTTGATCCCGCCCTCCAATCGAGCAATCGGCTTCGTATCCCGGATCTCATATCCCGTATCCCGAATCTCGTATCCCGAATCCCGCATCTCGCATCTCGCATCTCGTATCCCGGATCGATTACGGACGTCACCGGTCACAGATCACAGAATCGCTACTCCGACTGCTCAAGATCCGCAAACACCTCGTCATAGCCGCTGTCGGCGACGCGGCCGCCTTTGCTGTTGGTGACGCTGATGCTTTTCCAGTTCAATCCGTTCACCTCGTCCCGCCACCGTGTCGCGGTCGCTACGTCGAGGTAGGGCGCAGAGGTTGGGTTGAGGCCGAGAAGGCGGAGGGCGGTACGGGGATCTTTGACAGGCTTGGCGAAGATGATATCGAAGTAGATGGCCTTCTTACGATGGAACCTCACCATGGACTCCCTACCCGTGAGGTCCGGCTTGTAGGCGCGGTCGTCCCCTGGCATGAGGGTGAAATCGTCTTTGATCTTGATCACTTTGACCGCCTTGCCGAGTACGGCCGCGACCTGGTCGGGGCTCTTATTGACCAGCTTGGTGATGTCGAAAAGCGGCTTGCCACTGGCTACCGCCGCATCCTGGGCCGCCCCTCCGCCTTGCGGACGGCATCCCAGAAGGATGATTGCGGCGATTCCATACAGCCGAAGCCGGTCTAGTCGAGGATACGGAGTTGTCATAGCTTGCATTCTACTGACGCCTGGCCAAGCCGGGCGGTTTGCTATCCAACCTCCATTCTTACGGCTTCCTCCCTACGCTAGGGTGATAAGACCTTCGGATCTCGGACTAGGATGCGTTTCCCAGATAGTCGCTCAAGGCCGCGTCCGCGCTATCGACTCCCGAGTTGGAATTTCGATCCACTTCAAGGCTGACACTCGAGCCTGGGCCGCGGTGGACGGATGAGTTGATGGTTGCTCCAGGCGTCTTGGGGCGATACTAGGCGGAAAGATGGAAGGCTTCGAAAAGCTCAGCACAGCCGATGAAATTATTGTATGGAGCGGGCGGCTAATTGTAGTGTCGGCCTACTACGGTTCCCTCGAAGGTAGCGCGCCGGGCATTTCTAGATCGCGGCGTGAGCAATGGCAATTGAAGCGCGGCCCGGATGGGAAAGATCCTAGAGGGACGTTGATTCTCGATCCGGGAACGGAGGAGTGCCTCGCACCTGCATCGTTGCCGACCTGATGAGCCTCCCAATGGATCGCTCATACGATATGTCGATGCTAACGCTTACTTGGTTCTTCGACGGGCCAGTGGGCGACTTGGAAACTCGCGTGCGCCAAAAGGTCGCCGAAATCTCGGGGCGCGATCATCCGCTCGACTTCGAGTATTAAGGCTTGCGTTAGCGTTGGTCGTTGTGGATCAGCGCGCTCCGTTAGTGCTTTCGCCAGGACATCAGATTCCGTGACGGCAAGGCAAGGGTTAGGAGTCGCTCAATTCGCATCCGTAATACTTATTCTGAAAATTCATCAGGAGGATGAAATTTCCGGACGTCCATTTGATGATCATGGGTGATGCGGGCAGTGGGTCCTCGGCAAGAAGCTTTCCGGTTTCTCCATCCAGCACGTCCAGGTTTGACGTGTCACGGCCGCTCGGATTGATGGTGATGGCTTTGTTGCCGACCCAAAAGAGCGGTTGACCAATAAACGGCTGGGGGAGAGCCCACTTCTGCTTTCCGCTTTTCGGGTCGAGGCATGCTGCCAAGGGTCTTGACATAGCCGTTGCGGGACCGATTAGGAACCCGTTGGGGCCGGCATCCAGGCAGGAGCAGTTAGGAGTTCCTGGGATCAAATTCCAGTCCGAATCGAGAAATACGGTGGTGTTACCATCAGCGGTGGGGACCCTGATCGCGATCGGCCCTTGGTCCGGATCGCCGATGAGGGCCGCGTCTTTCCAGGATTTCACGCCCGGTACGCTGGTTGCGGTCAGAAGGGGATCGCCGTCTTGGGTCAAAGTAAGCGGCTTGTAGCTGCGCAACTCCCCGTTGACCAGCATCAAGCGAACCTTCGGACTGTCCCAGAGAACCTGCGCGTCTCCAAGCGATTGAAGCTTGCATTTGCCTCGTGGCAGCACCATCTTTACCGCCCTTTCCTCGTCGGCAAATCCTGGATATTCAAAATCGCCTGGCGTCAGTTCGAGAATCGTATTGTAGGTAGCGGGATCGATGATGGCTCCCTGGTACTCTTCACCCCCGCTTCGGCCATGCCAGACCGTGCCGTCTAGAGACATGCCGTAGTCCTCTCTCACATATTTGCCGTCAATTTGACGGTAGGAATCGGAAAACGTGTTCAAAATGGCCTGCGCGCCGGTCGCCATGTCGACTGAGCAGAACCATTGGGGAGGCATCTGCTCTCCGGGCCGCGAGCCGCCCGTGCTGATATCCGTCATGATCCGGATCGTCTTCCCGTCCCGCCATTTGGCCAGCGTTTTGATGTTCGTTGTGCGGTTCTCTATCTTGAGCTGGCTGTCCAAAGTCCAAAGCGTTTTCAGCTTCGGCCCATCGGCTTGGAAGCAACAGGCGGCGGCAAGGAGGGAAAGCATCTTTCTATTCTAACTGAGGTCCCCGGGCCCGGCAGCCGACGTTCGATAGCAGTCCATGGCTCGCCATTTGGCCGCCTTCGTTCGCCCAACTCGTATAGAGGGCTGCCTTGTGCCCGCAAGACGGTGCCTTGAAATGAACTCCGTCAATGGGTTTCAGCGCTGCTGCGGTCTCCGTAGGTGCGAATCGCTATCATCACTGAAGGCGTTCCAAGCCTGGAGCTGCGTCTTGGCGGACGGCAAGTTGGAGAAGTCGATCGAGTAGGAAAAGTCCTGGACGGTATCCATCATCCGCGCAATGGTTGTCGGAATCTTTTCCCTTGTCAGGTCCCGGAGCGAATCCAAATACTCGGTTCTGAAAACAGTTGGAACGATGATGCGTCGTTCGCCGTGCGAGATCAATTCGGCGTTGGCGACGGCCCTTGCCACCCTGCCGTTGCCATCGTCGAAGGGATGCACCTCAGATATCAAGAACATCAAGAAAGTGGAGCGTCCGAAGGGCGACGGAATACTGCGGACGAATTCGAACCCTTTGGCCAAGGTGCCTTCTGTAAGCTGCGGCTCAACGGAGCGGGTTCCCCCGGCGACATTGACTACTTCCTTGAACAGGCCCGGTCGGGCATCCGCGCGGCCGCCAAGAATGAGGGTATGCCACCGTTTGATGATGCTGGTGAATTCATCTGCGGTGAACTCGAAGAGTTTTCTCGTCATCTCGGTGGGGTTGCCAACGAGTTGGTAGGTTCCTAGGACGTCATGAGCGTCATTTGGTCTAGCTCTTGGGATCTTGCCTTTGAAGACGATGTCGATGGCCTCATCGACTTCGAACCTCGTTCCTTCGATGTAGTTGGAAAAGTAGGCGTCGAAGAAGACGATGTTTTGGAATGTGGGGCCGGAGGTTTCCGTGTCTGGCCGGAGGACGGTGGGCCAGTTCTGGAGCTCGGCAAAGAGGATTTCGAAGAGCTCCAGCCGGTGCGGGTCGTAGGGCTTACCGGCTGCGCGGGCTCGTGCGACCGGGCGCTTGACAGTCTCGCTTTTGTGGGTGCCGAGGAGGGTGCCGATGATGCCGTCTAGCTTTGTAAATGCACGTTGCAGTTGGAGATTCTCCGAGATCGTTCTGCCGCTGTCTCTTATCCGATTGATGGGGTCTTCACCCAACAGCATCTGCCTCTCTAAGCTTTCCTCGATGACCTTGAGCGGAAGGTACGGTGAGTCATCGCCACGGGGAGAGCCGTCGAGGCACTCCAGAAGCCGGCGAGCCTGGGAGCTGATGAATAATCCGCCGACGAATGGCATGTCGTTCCCGAGTGGCTTGGGCCCGGCCATTTGGCGGATGCGTAGGCCTGGGAGTTTGAGAATGCGGTCGTATGGACCCGTCAGGAAGATGGTGCCGCTCGGCGAGGGACCCGCCTCGAAGGCCGTGCGGTGGCTCACGAGCGAGCCTGGGAAGAGGAGTCCCACGACCGGCCACCGGTTTCTGGTTAGGACCACTTCTATTGGGTCGGTTAGATTTGTTGTGTATAAGCCCTGGCGTATTCTTCGTATGTGTCCACCCGCCATGGCGCGCCGGACCGCGCTTTCCATTTGGGAGGTGGTTTGGAATACTTCCGGGAAGCCTGCGAACGGATTACTTGCCATGGGGGGCTGCTCTGACGCGTTTGCTGCGGTTAACTTACCATAGAATCGGCTGTTTTGGCGGATAACTTACCACGGGTGGCTCGGTCGCTTTGCGATCGCGGAATGAATTCCGCGAATCTGATGCGGAATGAATTCCGCGCTCCGTCCGGCTCAATCGGCCACCCCAGGCTAAGCCGTCCCAGCAAAGCTGTCCTACACCGCCGGTCCATGACCCAGTCTTTGGGCGTCTAGCCTTCACAGAATGCTGTATACAGACTTCATTGGGCATTTCATAGATGATCACGTTGAGTCCAAGGGGCCGTCCAGCGTTCCGCATCACGGGGGCCAAAGGTCCGAATTGGGGTCCACAGGCACAATCGGGGCGCACGTGGACTCGGCGGATTCAAATAATGGCCACGCCGTGGATATCGTCTGGGATCTCCAAGGTCGCCCTAGCACGCCCACTCTCGCAACGGGGAGCCGGCTTGACCCTTGGCGAGCAGAAGTTGACCAAAAAAGCGCAACGAACAACCTTGCAATATAGTCGACACTAGTCTACTGTATGTGTAGCCTAAGGTTTCGCACGAACTGCCTCAACGCTCAACCTGAAGATGTCCGCACAGACAACACCTCAACAAATGCTCCCCGGCTGGGTCGCCACGTTTTACGTCCGCTACGGCTGCAACCGCGAGGGCCCCTACTACGTCCGGCGCTGGAAGAAGAACGGCATCCTGCATAAGGAGTACGTCAAGCCCGCCGACCTGGAAAGAGTCCAAGCGGCCTGCCAGCGCCATCGAGAAAGGCGCCAAAGGCAAGTCCAGTGCGGGAAAGATCTGACCACCGTCTGCGGCAACCTTAACTTCCTCCTCCGCATGGTCCGGCGCTCCCGGAAAGGAACCCTCAGAGCGGAGGAGTACTGCCACCTGGAAATCCTCGAAACCCAAGGCCCCAAAGCCCCCGGCCGCCCAAAACTTCGCACCCCCAGAAGTTTTATGGTCCCCTTCTTCGCTAATCATCCTTCGAACCCACAAAACCCACCGCCGAAATGCCAAAAGAAGGCAAACCCGCTTCCCCAAGGTCGCATCGGAGAGCCGAATCCCCAGTTCCCTCTCCGAACTCAATACGCAAGCCTCAACGCCCGCTGCACAAAACATAACAATCAACACTTCCGCGCCTGAACTCAACCCACAGACCGCGGCCCTCAGCCCTTCCGAAGATCCGTGTTTCATCGCCTCTTTGGATAACGACCCTCTGACCTACTTCTCCGCTACAAATCGAGGCAATGACGGTTGGAGCGATACCTGGAAGGACACGAGTATCTGGAGGCAGATTGGATAACCGACGCACAAGCGTCTCAGCTACAAGGGTCCCGGTGGTTGGAAAGTTTCTGAACCCCCTACCCCAACCCCTTCGCCCTCCCGCGCACAATCATCGCGGCAAGGGGCGGGGGCTCGGGCGGCTGGTATAATTTCTCACCGAGCGCGCGGTTAGTTCGCCGCTTTCACCCAAGTCCGGAGGAGAACACTCAAGAGCATGCCTGGCACTGGCAAAGTCATTCAAGTTTTGGGGCCTGTCGTTGACTGCAGATTTGGCAGCAGCGAAGATTTGCCCGAGATATATAACGCACTCATCATCAAGGATGCGGCCCGTGGGATCGATTTGACCTGCGAGGTGGCTCAGCACCTTGGGGACGACATCGTTCGTACGGTTGCGCTGTCCACTACCGATGGTTTGGTGCGAGGCATGGACGCCGTCGATACGGGATCGCCGATCATGGTTCCGGTCGGTGAGGAGACGCTTGGGCGTGTTTTCAACCTGCTTGGGAAGACGATCGACAACAAGGGGGACGTGAAGGGCACGAAGATGATGCCGATCCACCGACAGCCTCCGACGTTTGACGAGCAGAGCACCAAGGTGGAGCTGCTCCAGACCGGTCTAAAAGTTGTCGACCTGATGATCCCCTTTAACAAGGGTGGAAAGATAGGGCTGTTTGGCGGCGCGGGACTGGGCAAGACAGTTTTGATTCAGGAGCTGATCCGAAACATCGCCGTGGAAGCCTCCGGCGTCTCCGTGTTTGCGGGCGTGGGCGAGCGGACTCGCGAAGGAAACGACCTTTGGCTGGAGATGCAGCACGCCAAGTTTACGGACAAGGACGGCACCGAGAAGAGCGTTATCGACAAGACGGCGATGGTGTTCGGGCAGATGAACGAGCCGCCCGGAGCCCGTCTGCGAGTGGCCTTGACCGCTCTTACCATGGCTGAATATTTCCGCGATGAAGTTGGAACGGACGTTCTGATCTTTGTCGACAACGTTTTCCGATTCGTCCAGGCAGGCTCCGAGGTTTCGGCGCTTCTGGGACGAATGCCGAGCGCCGTGGGCTACCAGCCGACGCTGGCCACGGAGATGGGCTTCCTCCAGGAGCGCATCACCTCGACCAAGCGCGGATCGGTGACTTCGGTCCAGGCCGTTTACGTGCCTGCCGACGACCCCTCCGACCCAGCTCCGGCCACCACCTTTGCTCACCTTGACGCTTACGTCTATCTGGACCGCGCGACCGCTTCCAAGGGCCTGTATCCGGCGGTTGACCCGCTGAACTCGACTTCGAAGAACCTCGACCCGCGCGTGGTCGGCGCTGAGCACTACGCCGTCGCCCGCCGCGTCCAACAGACCCTGCAGCGGTACAAGGAGCTTCAGGACATCATCGCGATTCTGGGTATCGACGAGCTTTCGGACGACGACAAGCAGTTGGTGGCTCGCGCTCGAAAGGTCGAGCGGTTCCTGTCTCAACCGAACTTTGTGGCTGAGCAGTTCACCGGCAACCCTGGCCGGTACGTGACGGTCGACGAGACGGTCGCGGCGTTTAAGGAACTGATGGATGGCAACCTCGACGAGATCCCCGAGCAGGCGTTCCTTTACTGCGGCGGCTTGGACGACGTGCGGGAGAAGGCGAAGAAGCTGGCGGCGGTTTAAGGAGATACAGGATTCAAGATTAAGGATGCAGGATGGGGGAAGCTCATTCCGCGAGACTCCGGAATCTTGAATCCTGAATCTTGAATCTTGAATCTGCATTTAAGAACATGGCAAGAGATTTCGCACTATCAGTCGTAGCACCCGACCGCTCTGTTGTTGAGGAGCGGTCTATTAACGTGGTGGCTCCGGGGCTTGAGGGTTACTTTGGGGTGATGGTGGGGCATGAGCCGATGATTGCGGCCATCCGCACCGGCATCTTGGAGTACACGGACCCGACCGGGAACAAGCACTTTGTGGCGATCGGCGGCGGGTTTGCAGAGGTCACTCCGGACCATGTGACGATCTTGGCGGACAAGGCCGAGAAGGCGACGGAGATCGATGTCTCCGAGGCTGAGCGGCAGTTGGAAGACGCTCGCCGGGCTCTGCGTGGGGAGACCACGGGGCTTTCTAAGGAGCAAGCTACGGAAGAGCTTGATCTAGCGGTTAACCGCATTAAAGCGGCGCGCATGCGCAGCTAGTTTTCTCTCCCAGTTTTTGTCATCCTGAGCGAGTCCCCGAGTCGAAGGACCTGACTGTAAGTTGCACTTGCTAGTACAGGCACTTCTTCGCTTCCTGTCAGGTCCTTCGACTCGG
>JANYLD010000065.1 GCA_025363835.1 Armatimonadota bacterium | reverse complement strand
TTTCCAAGTTCTTGGACAGTGCCAGTCCATTGACTATTGCGTGCAGGCGGGGCAACTCGAGTTGAACGTGATGATGCCGGGGATGGCTTTCTCCGCTCAATTCGCGATTAAGATTCTCACCAATACGCTGAACACCTTTACAGAGAACTGTGTCAGGGGGATCAAGGCGGACGCGGAGCGGTGCAAGCACTATGCGGAGACCTCTCCTTCCCTTGCAACCGCCTTAAACACTTATATCGGTTATAACGAGGCATCGGCGGTGGTGAAGCAGGCTTTGAAGGAGAAGAAAACGATTCCGCAGGTGGTGCGGGAGCGTGGTTTGCTGGATGAGGCGACATTGCAGCGGGCGCTTGATCCGGCTTTGTTGACCGAGCCTGGCATTCCAGGGAAATGACGTATCTGCCTTGTCCTTGCTGCGGCTACTTAACGGCGTCCGAATTCGGCAGTTATGAGATATGCCCAGTTTGCCGCTGGGAGGACGACGGTCAAACCGATAACGATGCGGATAAGGTCTATGGTGGCCCAAACGAACGCCTAAGCCTTACACAAGCTCGAGAGAACTACAAGAGGTTTGGAGCCTCTTCGGAACGGCGCATTTCGATGGTTCGGCCGCCGCGTCCAGAAGAATTTCCACATTGAATTGTTGCAATGAACTAAGTCTCAGGTCTTTGTCCTGGAATTTTCTGGTGATGCATTGCCCGGCATGCGACTGGGCGATTTTGGCTTCTTGGACGAAGTGCCAGTTCTGTGGCGTTGAAGTGACGCCGATGGCCTTGCAGTCGGATATGGAGCCTCGCGTCCAGCCCGTCGCGGACCGGCCGCACCAAGCCAACAGGAAGTCTGCTACATCGCCACTGCCTATTTGTGGATCGCGGCAGGGGCGTTGTTGATGCTGAAGGGCTCCTGTCGAGCGTGACAGGGGTTCTGTTCCTCCCTTTCACCGCGCTCCCCTTGGTTCTTTGCTGGCGTTGTCGAAACAGAATTGGTTTGGGCAAATGGAGGGCAAGGTGGGCTGCGCGGCCAATGCGATCAACGTTAGTTATTGCTGGATTACAGGACCGATTATTTAGTCCACGGATACATGAGTGACTAGACAGAGTGGTCTTATTTTGCGGCTTACAAGCAAACTAAGGCGAACTATGTAACCTACGTTTGTTCTCTAGCGTTTAATTTGGAAATGTCTTCTTCGGGCTACGTTTCGATTCAGTGTCCTAACTGCCAGCGCAGTTTGCCGGCCGGTGCGCAAACATGCCAATTTTGCGGCACTCCCCTTGCCAATGTAGCAAGGCCCAAGTCAGTGGCAAGGAAGGTGCCCTACGGGCCCCAGCCTTGGATCATGTGGCTGTATAACGCAATCGCTGGCTACATGATAGTAAAGGGCGTTATGCACATTGTGCTCGATGCTCAAACCATGGCAAGCCTCCCCAAACCATTACCTGCCTCGGTTACCAGGTATTTCTATTTCCTCTTCGCTCTCGCCCTGTTTCAGATGAGTTTGGGGCTTGGCCTCATTCTGAAGTGGGATTGGGCTCGCGCGGTCGTTAGAGTTTTCTGCTGGATTGCCATCTTCTTTGACGCTCTCGGCCTTTTTGGGAGCTCCATGGGCGCCGTTGTCTTTGGCACCTCTGGGATCGCCGTGCGCATGTTCTTCGGCATTCTCGACATCGTTGCCTGGGGAACTCTGCTTTGGCTTCTATCGGAAACCGACTAGCCGCAGTTTCAAAAAGCCAGAGGCCGCCTTATCGATAGCTCCGGAAGCCCGTTGCGTACCGGCCGGCCAGTTTTGAGCTGAACGTGGATGATAGGTGTATCACGCAACTATCTCGCATTCCTAAACCCGTCTGTGACCGCCCACACGCCAGTCGGCGAAGAACCGGATGGCGATTGGGCGCCAACTTGCGCTGTTGATGCAGCATTTTCCAAAATCGCGCCCAATTCGGCGGGGATTTGGCCGTCCTCAGACCAAACCGGAAACTCGCGGCTAAGGAAACCGGTGTCTATGTTGCCGGCTCTGAATTCGGGGTGGTCGAGGATGGAAAGGAGGTAGCCGATGTTGGTGCGGACGCCGAGGATGTGGAAGTCGTAGAGAGCGACTCTTAGTCTATCGATGACCTGCTCGCGGGTGTCGGCGTGGACGATGACTTTGGCGATGAGGGAGTCGTAGTATCGGCTGACCTCAGCGCCGGGGCCGAATCCGGTGTCGACTCGGACGCCGGGGCGAATGGGTTCTGCCCAGGCTTGGATCTTGCCGATGGAGGGGAGGAAATTCCGAGCGGGGTCTTCGGCAACGATTCGGACTTCCATGGAGTGTCCATTGATGGCGGCTCTGTCGCCTTGGAGGAGGCCTTCTTGGATTTCCAGCTTCTCACCCGCGGCGATTCTTAATTGCCATTGGACGAGGTCGAGGCCGGTGATCGCTTCGGTAACGGGATGTTCTACTTGAAGGCGGGCATTGACCTCGAGGAAGTAGAACTCGCCGGTCGCTTCATCGACCATGAACTCGACGGTGCCGGCGTTGACGTAGCCAGCGGACTTTATCAGGCTTTCAGCGGCGGACTTCATTTTGGGCCACAGGGCTTGGAAGGATGAAGGATGAACGATGAAGGATGAAGGTCCGGAAAGATCGCGGAGCTCGGAGTTGGTTTCATTCCGCGGTCCGAGCTCCGAGCTCCGAGTTCCAAGCAAAGGGCTCGGCGCTTCTTCAATAAGCTTCTGGTGTCGTCTTTGAATGGAGCATTCTCGTTCGAAGAGACAGGCTACGTTTCCGTGAGAGTCGGCGAGGACTTGGACTTCGATGTGACGGGGCTTTTCGATGAGTTTCTCGACCATCATCGCGCCATCGCCAAAGGCTTTGAGGGCTTCGTCTGAGGCGACGTGGAGTTCGGACATGAACTCGGCGGGGTCGCGGACGACGCGCATTCCTCTTCCCCCGCCCCCGGCGGAGGCTTTGAGCATGATGGGGTAGCCGATCTTGTTTGCCGCTTCTTGGAGTTGTTCTGGCTTGGCGGCGGACTCGAAGAAGCCGGGAGTGATGGGGACTTTGTTTTCTACGGCGAGTTGCTTGGCATCTATCTTTGACCCCAATCGGCGCATGGCGGAGGCGCGCGGGCCGACGAAGATGATGCCGGCTTCTTTGCAGGCTTCCGAGAACTCAGCTCGCTCGCTGAGGAAGCCGTAGCCGGGGTGGATGGCATCGGCGCCGGTCTCTTTGGCGGCTTGAATGACCTTGCCCATGTCCAGGTAGCTCTTGGCGGGCTCGGGTTCGCCGAGGTTTACGGCCTCGTCGGCGAGAGCGACGTGCATGGCATGCTCGTCCGCTTCGCTATAGACGGCGACGGTGCGGATGCCCATCTCGCGAGCAGCGCGGATGACACGGACGGCGATCTCGCCTCGGTTTGCAATAAGGAGTTTGCGGATCAACGCTCCACCACGAAATTCGCTTTTCGCTTCTCAAGGAAGGCGGCCACGCCTTCTTTGCCTTCCGGACTGCTCCGGCATTTGGCTAATAGCCTAGAAGCATCTTCGAGAGAAAGTGGGTGGCCCTGGGCAAGCTTTTTGGATTCGGCGGCCGCGCGGGGGCCGGCGGCGAAAACGGTTTTTAGCTTCTTGGCGACGGCGGCATCGAGGTCGCTCGTGACTTCGTGCACAAGGCCGATTCTGAGGGCGTGCTCAGCGCCAAAGGCTTCGCCGGTGGCGAAGAGGGCACGGGCGTGGCCGTGGCCGATTTTGGGGATGACGAAGGGGGAGATAGTGGCGGGGACGAGGCCGAGGCGGACTTCGCTGAAGGCGAAGAGTGCTTTCTCCGAGGCGACGGCGACGTCGGACGCGCACACGAGACCGCAGCCGCCGCCGAAAGCGGCCCCTTGCACTCGGGCGATGATGACGGCCGGACAGTTGACCATCGCCTCGAAGAGCTTCGCTAGCTTGAGGGCGTCCTCGTAGTTTTCGTCCTCGGTGTAGGAAGCTGCTTTTTGCATCCACTGCAGATCGCCGCCTGCGCAGAAGGCGTCGCCTTCAGCGGCGAGGAGAACGGCTCTTATTCCTCCCGTGCGGACTTCGGTGAAGGCGGTGTAAAGCTGGGAGATGACTTCATCGTTAAACGCGTTGCGCACCTCTGGTCTGTTGAGGGTGATGCGCAGGAGCGGGCCATCTGGTTCGACTCGGAGCATGGCAGCGATTATACGATTAAGCCACACTCTTAGGCGGTGGCAAAGCTTCCAGAATTCCCATCCCCAGCCAGTGCTCATCTGTTACGAGTCATCGGTGGGAGTTTTAGGCTAGCGCAATTTGGGCGTTTCCGGAACCCCCTCCGATGTCACGCTTTCGCGCTCATCCGGAGTCTCGCTGACGCTCCACATCCCCGGCCCTTCCCCCTCTTCTGGCACGGACATCCAGGACAAGGGGAAGGGGGGCGCTGATGGAGCTATTCCGATCCCAAGAGTTCACGGTGCCTCGTGTGGTGTTGGCCCGGGCAGCGGCGGAGGCTTATCTGCGGCAGTTCTGGTGGTTTATTCTCCCGGGGCCGCTTTTTGGGTTGGTGATGATGCTTTTTGCGCGAGAGCCTTATGAGCAGGCTTTTGCTTCCCTTCTCTTCATGTGGCCCATCTCTATTCCCTTCCGGGCTTACGTTCTGACGGGAGGGTTGGCGCGGAAACTGCGGAAGCCGACGACGATGGTTGCCACAGACGAGGCCTTAGTGTTCAGTAACGAAGACAGCAAGTTTCTGGTCCGATATGAAGTGTTGCGGCAGGCGGCGGTGCGGAACGGGATGTTGGTGCTGAGGAGTCGGCGGTTTGACGCGATCATCGTTCCTTTGAAGGCGTTTGAGGATGAGGAAGACCAGAAGTTTTTTCTGGATATCTTGTCTGTGCATGGAATCAGAACGAAGGGCAAGGGGTTCTTGGAGATCTAAGCTTGGCAGTGGCCAGTGGTTTTGTCGCAGGCCGAGCACTGGCATCGTGACGGGTCTTTGAAGGCAAACACAGAGGCACGGAGATCACGGAGTTTCACAGAGCCCGGTGACGATTGGTATCCCATGCGCCCAGGCTTTGCTTTGGGCCAGCCGGAGGAAAGCGATTGCTGGAAATCCAAGAGGAACCTATCGTAAGCTCGAAGATAGTGGACGAGACAATCTATATTCCGCGGCATCGCCTGGACGTTGGCGAGATGGCCGATTTGGCCCTCAGGAAGAGCTGGCGCAAAGTGCTGATTTATGCGATCCTGCTTTCCGGACTTGTCGGTTTCATCATTTACAATATCGTCGCCCCTGCTTTTGGGTTGAGCGTGCAAATGGTAGTCACTGTCTCGATTTTTTTTGCCCTGATAGTGGCGGCAGCCTCCATCCGGGGAACGCGTGAAACCGTTACAAAGCAGGCGCAGAGTCTGGCATTTGAGGACCGCACGATCTACTTCAATCACCGGTCCATCACCGTGGAATACGCGGGCGGAATGAGCACTACGGTTCCATGGACGTGCTTTTTGAAGGCCGAGTGGGGCCCTAACTTGTTGCTGATGTATATCACCGGCTTCCAATACGTCACCATTCCGCGGCGCGTGTTGGACGAGAGGATCGAGAATCAGATTAAACGGGAGTTGGACACGGCGAAGCAGCAGAAAGGGCTGTTGGCACCTCCGCCATTGACCTAGTTGTTCTTGGCGAGTGCCTCCGCAGGTTGCGGCGCTTATGAATCCATCCCTTGCCGGTGGGGCCATCGCAACTCTCTACGGAACGCAAAGAAAGTTGCGTAAGTTTTGACGCGGCCGACTGCCCCTGTCGTACCCTAGAAGTCGTGCAGCCAATTTATTTGCCCGCGCATCGTCTTGACCCGTATCAGCTCGCAAAGTGGTCGTTCAGAGGCTTTGTGCCCGGTTTCATCATCATTTTCGGATCCCTCGGTTTCGCTCTTGGCAATCTCTTCGAGGTGCGCCTTGGTTGGCCGCTCGGCTCCAGCCTTCTATTCGCCGCCGCATTCGCCGGTCTGATGCTGCCAGTCATGCGCTTGCGGTTGCGTGGCATGTATTTGCTGCCAAAAAGGGCCCAGTTCCGCGTGACTCGGACAATGGTATTGGATGAGGATATGTTTAAGATCGACTACGAGAATGGGGTCTCTTCGACGATTCCCTGGAGCATTGTGACTCGCACGCAATGGACTCCGGACTTTCTCATCCTCCACACGACTCTCGGAAATCCCATGGCACTGCAAAGGTCGATCCTCACGCCCGACGCAGTTTCTCTAATCGAACGGGTCACGACTAAGCCGAATGCCGCGCGGCCCCGCTTAGATGGCTTTTAAGGGTTTCCGTGAGCTCGTGGTCAGTCCAATCGAGCGTGATGGGGGTGATGGATACGAAGCCTTCTCGGACGGCGTGGACGTCGGTGCCTTCGGGTGGGTCGGTCATGACGACAACGCCGCCCTGCCAGTAGTAGGGGCGGCCCCAGGGGTCTTCTCGGAACTCGACTCGGTCGTGATAGACGCGCTTGCCCATCGCGCAAACGCGGTGGCCGCGGAGCTCGGTGTAGTCGAATGCGGGGACGTTGATGTTGAGGAAAGTTAACGGCTTTTGAGGGGCACTTACCAACAGGCTCCAGTTCTCGGCCAGCCATCGCTCGCCCGTTTCGAAGTGGAGGGGCGCGCCGGTGACAAAGGTGGCCATGGAGAGGGCGATGGAGTGGATGTGGTTGATGGCGCCTTCCATGGCTCCGGCGACGGTTCCGGAGTAAGTGACGTCAAAGCCAAGATTGGGGCCGCTGTTGATGCCGCTGAGGACGAGGTCGCAGCCATCTGGCCAACCGAGGGTGAGGCCAACGTTGACGCAGTCGACGGGGACGCCGCTGACTTCAAAGGCTTCGATGCCGTCGAAGTGGACGGGGTTCACGCGGAGCGGGTCCCGCATGGTCATGGAGTGGCCGCAGGCGGAACGCTCGCGATCGGGGGCGAAGATTTTCACTTCTCCGTGCTGCTTGGCCACTCGGACGAGCGATTTTAGACCAGGGGCGAGGATGCCATCGTCGTTTGTGATCAGGATGCGCATCTGAGATTGAGGGTACCTGTGCTCGCTCAGCTTTAGATGCAAGCTTCACCTGATCGATTCATCCTCCGATGATCCGGAAGAGCGTCAGGTGGTTCCCTTCATTCACAACCACGGTCCGGCCGTCTGCGCTTATGTCGTAATGGGTTAACCATTCCGAAATGTTCTCTCCGTACGCACCTACTAAGGGGTCGAAAACGATGCGGCGGTGAAGGCTGATCCTGGAGGCCGCCCCTCCAGTTGCCGGCCATTCCAGAATGCTCTCTCCATTGTCGAGGATTAGAACTTTCGAGCCGCATCGCCACATCTTCGAGATGTTGGCGTCGGGCGCGCCTGGCAACGTGACCACCTGGAGGCTTGGGAAAGTCACGGTCGTGAACCAGGTTTCGCCCTTATTATTTGAGAAAGCGATACGACGCTCAGGGATTTCAATCGGGCTGTCCATCTCAGCGTGTATTGCGTGGCTTTGTGAGATACCCACTATGCGGCCGTCCGACTGAAAGCTCCACATGGTCCACTCAGCGCCTAGGGGCTCGCCTTGCCAAACCGTGGTGTCAGTAACAACGGCGGAGCCATCGTCGAGCGGTACCAGCCCTAACCGATCGCTGACCTTTCCTTCCGCTGCCCCCATCGCCGGAATTCTTTGGGTCCACAGACGCCGACGAGTAGCGAGTGACCAGCAGGAAACTGAAACAGGATCCTCTTGGGCGAGCAAAGTCTTGCCGCCAAAAGACACCTTGAGCGCATCGTGAGGGCCGTTAGCGTTCTCGATGTTTACGATAGGCTTTCCGGTCTCCGCGCGGTAAAGATCGATCGTCTTTCGACGGGCGGTAACAAGGCCCTTTGAGTCGGGCGTAAACTCCGCTACCCCCTTCGCCTTGCTCCACAATAGCGCTCCGCTTGGCAGACGGTACATCGAAATCTTTCTAGCTCTCGTTGCAAGCAACAGGTGGCCGTCCGGTGACAACTGTACAGATTCGAGGTTGCCTGTTCTAAGTGGCAAAGCTCTTACGCGAGACAAATAGGGTGGGCCTTTGGGGAGCAGCGCCATGAGGAGTGCAGCCGAGAGAATCATGTTGCTCATGTGACGTCCGGGAGTCCTGTGGAGCTTCGTCCACACTCTAAACCCAACGGCTCTAGGCGTCCCCTAGCCTTAGAATCGGGAAAGGCCAATTGCCGAAACCATCTAGCCGAGTTAAAATTCGTTTACAATCAGGCAGATGGCAACAAGCGCCACTTATACTTTTGTTTTTACGGATATCGAGGGAAGCACGCGGCTTTGGGACGAGAAGCCCGATGCGATGCGGAAGGCGCTAGCTGAACACGATGCACTTGTGCGCGATGCGATGTCGGTTAAGGGGCGCGTTTTCAAGACCGTGGGCGACTCTTTCTGCGTGGCCTTTACTTCTGCGAGTGAGGCGGTGCAGGCAGCATTGGACGCACAGGACCAGTTGCTAAAGAAGGACTTTGGCGAGATTGGCTCGATTAAGGTTCGGATGGGGCTGCATACGGGAGAAGCGGAGTCACGGGACGATGACTTTTTTGGCCCCGCATTAAACCGCGTTTCTCGCCTATTGTCCACTGGGCATGGCGGCCAGGTTCTGATCTCTCAGGCGACTTATGAGTTGGTCCGAGACAGCTTGCCGAAGGGCGCAGAGGTTCGTTATCTGGGAGAGCACCGGCTGCGTGACTTGGAGCGGCCGGAGGGCGTTTATCAGCTTGTTCACGAGTTGCTGCCTATCGAATTCCCTGCCTTACGCTCCCTTTCTGAACTGCCGAACAACTTGCCATTACAGGTGACGAGTTTTGTGGGGCGCGAGAAAGAGCTAACGGCGGTTGAGGCGCTTGTGCGGAAGAACCGTTTGGTGACCTTTACGGGCTCTGGTGGAACCGGCAAGACTCGTTTGAGTTTGCAGGCCGCGGCCGATTTGCTTGCGGATTTCGAGGATGGCGCCTGGCTGGTGGAATTGGCTCCCCTGACAGAGCCGGAGTTGGTGCCTCAAACAGTAGCGGCGGCTTTGCGGGTTCGTGAGGAGCCAGGGCGGTCTTTGTCTGAGACTCTTGTCTCACATTTGAAGGACAAGCACCTTTTGCTCTTGCTGGACAACTGCGAGCATCTGCTGGATGCGGCGGCCCGGTTGGTGGACTCACTTGGGCGGAGTTGCCCCAAGGTTCATGTGATTGCCACGAGCCGTGAGCCATTGGCTATTCAGGGTGAGCAGGTCTACCGCGTGCCTTCGCTTTCGACTCCTGATCCTAAGAAGAAGGAATCGCTGGAGGTTCTGAATCAGTACGAGGCGGTTCGGTTGTTTATCGATCGAGCGGTGCTGGCACAGCCGGCGTTTCAGGTGACCAATGAGAACGCTCCTGCCGTAGCTCAGATTTGCCACCGGTTGGACGGCATCCCTTTGGCCTTGGAGTTGGCAGCCGCTCGTGTGCGGGCGATGCCGGTCGAGACGATCGCTTCTCGGTTGGACGACCGGTTTAGACTGCTGACGGGTGGCAGCCGGACGGCTTTGCCTCGGCAACAGACGCTGCGGGCGGCGATCGACTGGAGTTACGGGTTGTTGGATGAGAAGGAGAAGACATTGCTTCGGCGGCTCTCGGTCTTTGCCGGTGGCTGGACTTTGGAAGCGGCTGAAAAGGTTTGCGCGGACGAAGGGTGAGTGTTGAGTATCAAGTATTGAGTGTTGAGTATTGAGTTGGTCTTGTGGTGAAGTTGCCTTGGATGCTCATGGGCACGATTTGATGCTTCAGATGGTTAGATCGTCTTAGTGCGACCCGTTGGCCGGCTGGCGCTTTTAGTCTCTTCCCTGCTGTTCTCGGCCCTCCTTGTGTTCGCCTTTGTTGGCTGGGAGGCTCGAGAATTTCCGACAATTTGGCTTCCGTTCGCCTTGGCGGCTATCGTTTCGTCGCTCCTTTTTGCGTTGCCCCTAGACTCCAGTGTCCAGCGATTGGCTTCGTTCGGAATTTCCTGCGGCGTTTTGCTTATGTGGCTGCTTTCTGAGCCGATGGTAAATTTGCATGCGCGGATGGACTTGCGGATTGCGGCCATTCTTTTCGGTCTCGGTGGGCTTTGGTGTGAAGGCTATTTGCTAAGGAAGGCGCTTGCTTCAGATTCGGGCGGACGAAAGGCGGTCCGGTGGGCGGCTGGCTTGGTTTTGATGAGCTGGTTTATCGCTTTCTTCAGTAGTCCGAGCGGTAGTGCGGGTGGGATGCTGTCGATTGCTCAGAACATGCTGCATTTGACTCCCGCGCAGGCGCACACGGTGATATTTTTTGTGCGGAAGAGCATTCATTTGAGCTTTTATGGGACGTTGGGCTGGACCGGGTTTCGCCTGGCCTTGGCCTCGGGGTCGAGGGTGCGGTGGTGTTTTCTTTTTGGCCTGGCCATCACCCTGGCTTTCGCTTGCTTTGATGAGGGGCGGCAATCGTTTTTCCCTGATCGCACGGCGAGCGTCTTCGATGTTATGTTGGACTGTAGCGGGGCACTTTTCTTTATTTCGATGAGTGGCCTTGCAGGACAGCCTTTTAGGCGGCCAAACCACTTTGGAGTGCGGCGTCTTTAGCGCCGCTTTTGCCGAGGGCTTTAGCCCGACAAATTCTCGCAATTCGGAAATAGAGCCGAGACCGACGTGG
>JANYLD010000035.1 GCA_025363835.1 Armatimonadota bacterium | reverse complement strand
CATCACCCGAGCTTTTTCAGCCCGCTGGTTCAACGCTTGCGCTCGGTATGAAGTCCCAGAACCGGGAAGCATCAAGTGGTATTTCGGCCACTGCATGGGCAAGCTCGATCTTGAGCTATGTAGGGAAGCAACCGACTGGGTAGAGCCGACCGGCAATCCCTGGCGTCGCAAGAGGCAACCCTCGACGGCCATATTTGGATTTTGACAGCCGCTTAGGGAAGAACTGCTTACGGTACGGGAATGAGTTCCGGCGCCAGATCCAGGTCCTCGTCGCTGTCATCCAGAACGTAGGCCGCTTCGCCATGCAGGGAGACGTCCAACCCGTCCACTTCGTGATCGCTATGAACGCGAACACCGACGATCGCTTTCGTGACCTTCATGAGGATATAGCTGCCGACGAAAGAAAAGACAAGTACGGCAACGCAAGCTAGGAGCTGCATGAGGATCAAATGCCCTCGCCCCTGCGCCAAGGCAGGAGTCACCGCGGCGGCGTTAGCCAGCGTGGAAGCAAAGACCCCGGTGAGGATCATGCCTAGGAATCCACCCACACCATGGACACCGACCACATCGAGCGCGTCGTCGTATTTGAACTTCGTCTTGAGTTGGGTTGCGAGGCAGCAAACCACGCTGGCGACCAGGCCGATAAACAAAGCCGGGCCGACCTCCACATAGCCCGCCGCCGGCGTGACCGTCGCAAGGCCCGCAACCAAACCGCAGGCCGCTCCCACTGCGGACGGCTTCCCTCTCAACATGATCTCGGTGAGCGACCAGCCAACCAGGCCGGCTGCAGCCGCAACCTGAGAGGCCACAAAAGCTCCTATCGCGACGCCATTGATGGCCAAGGCAGATCCGGCGTTAAATCCAATCCAACCCACCCAAAGCAATCCACCGCCCAACAGAACCAGCGGCACGCTGTGGGGAGTGACGTTCTTGCGCGTTCTCGGCCCCAGAGCCATGCACGCGGCCAATGCGGCGATACCGCTTGATAAGTGAACGACCGAGCCGCCGGCAAAATCGATAACGCCCAGTTTGGCCAGCCAGCCATCCGGATTCCAAACCCAGCACGCGATCGGCGCATAGATGAGGAGCGACCACAGGAGAGTGAACAACACGTAGCCGGAAAACTTCATACGCTCCGCAATGGAGCCGGAGATGAGAGCTGGGGTGATGATGGCGAACATCATCTGGAACAGCATGAACGCGGCTATCGGCACCGACATGCCCGCGAAGGGCACCGTAGTCGAAATGCCTTGACCCAGGAGGAAATCAAACCCACCGATAAAGCCGTTCGTGCTCTTTCCAAACGCCAGAGTAAAGCCAAGAAGCACCCAGGCGATAGTGGCAACGCCCATCAGGATGAAGCTATGCATCATCGTGCTGAGCATGTTCTTCTGCCGCACCAAACCCCCGTAAAACAGCGACAAAGCCGGAGTCATGAGCAGCACTAAGACCGCGGCCACGACAACCCATAAGGTGTCTGCCTTGTCGAACGTGGTGGCGGATGTCCCCTGTGCCTGCGCGCCGGCCGCCAGAGCGAGCGCTGCAATGATGCAGTGTTGCTTTCGCATAATAGTCGTCCCCTAACCTGTATATCACAGGTTTGCAGAATCCCCACGTCAGTGAACCTGTTTCAACCTGCCTAGAGATGCTCTTTCCTGAGCAAAATCCGGAATCCATTGTGGAGGCTAGCTGCCGGTATTGACCTTTTAGTTCTGGGCGAACTTACTTAGAAGGGATTGACCACAACGACACAACGAGCACAAGGGTTCACAACGTGGCTTGATTTCGGTCCAAGCCCGAGTACTAAGATTCAAAGACTTCGCAGTTGTGCCCGACGTTGTGAACCGTTGTGCTCGTTGTGTCGTTGTGGTGAATTCCGCGCGCGCTCTGAACGCGCTACCGGCCAACCACAAGAACACCAGTTTGTCGGATGTCCGCCGACGATGACCCGACCATCACGTCGAACTTGCCCGGCTCGACAACTCGCTTCATCGCCCGGTTGTACATAGAGAGCTCTTTGAATCCAACCGGGAAGGAGACCGTCTTCGTCTCGCCCGCTTGCAAGGAAATCCGCTGAAATCCCTCCAGCTCCTTGAACGGGCGGATGACGTCGCTAACTTGCTGGTGGAGATACAGTTGGACAACCTCGTCTCCGGCGCGAGACCCGGCATTCTGGACGTCGACAGAGACTTGGAAGGTCCCCTTAGCCACGCTTGGCGTGATCTTTAAATTCGAGTAATCAAACTTCGTGTAGCTCAATCCGTGGCCAAACGCGAACAGTGGATCGCCGCTGTTGTCCACGTAACCGTAGCCTCGGCCCGAAGGCTCGAAGTTGTAATAAAGCGGGCACTGGCCTACGGTTTTGGGAAACGTGATCGGTAGCTTGCCGCCAGGATTGTTGTCTCCAAAGAGCGTCTCCGCAATCGCGGTGCCTCCCTCTTCGCCCGGGTACCAAGCGTCCAGAATGGCGGGAACCTGGTCGCTCCAACCCTCCATCGTCACCGGCGCCCCCGCAACAAGTACGACCACCACCGGTTTGCCCGAGGCAACGGCCGCTTTGATAACGTCGTCCTGATTTCCCGGAAGCTTTAGATAAGAGCGATCCTGACCCTCGCCCTCCAAAATTCCAGCGAATACGATCACCGCATCGCTCGCAGCCGCATCGGCACGCACCTTATTCAAAAAGGCATCGCCCGAGGCGATCTTTTGCCAGCCGAGCTTCATGCTAGCCTCTCCCCCGCTTTCGTAGTATTCGACCTTGATCGGCACGGCTGCCCCCGCTTCCAAATGAACTTGGCCCACCACCGAGGACTCGCCATGATCGCCCCAGTTGTCAGCCACCATCTTGCCGTTGATCCAGAGGCGGCTGCCATCGTCGGAGGTGATGGAAATGGCGTAATCGCCGGTTTCCGGCGCTGTCAACATGCCCGTCCAGCGAACGGTGAAATGGTCGACTGGCAAATTGTCAGCCGGTGCGCCGTCGCCCCAGTTGAAATTGATCGTCGGATCGGTACGGGTCAAGGTGGGCGAACCCTCAAACGCTTGGTTTGACCAATACTCCCCCTTCAACCCGCCGCCCAAAGCGCTTGCCGGAATCGCTGGCAGAGCCGCATTCGGGTTGATCGAGCAGCCGGCGTCGAAGGCGATCTGCGATGACGGCGCAGCCGCATGCAATGCATCCAAAATGCTCGGCAACTTGCCCGGATCGCCACTGTATCCACCCTGCGGAGTCGGATCGTTAGCGAGGTCGCCAAGAACCAAGATCGAGCCTGTCTTCTTGAGCGGGAGGACATCGCCATCGTTCTTGAGCAGCACCATCGTGCGCCGCGCGGCGGCCAACGCCAAATCCCGATGCTCCTGCGAATTGGCGATGGAAGCGGCAGCAGCCGGGTCCACCATAGCGTTGTTAAAGAGGCCAAGCTCGAACTTGACTCTCAGCACCCGGGACACCGCTGTATCCAACGACTTCTTTGAGATAAGCCCGTTGGCAACCGCATCTTCGAGTGGCTTGCCGGAAAGATAAACCGACGGCGCCTCGACTTCCATCCCCGCGTTGATCATGAGGGCTGCCGCTTCTGCTTGGGTGGCGGACTGGTGATAGTCGTCAATGATATTGCTGGCCGCTCCGTAATCTGAGATCACATAGCCTGGAAACTTCCATTCGCCGCGCAAAACATCGGTGAGAAGCCAATGATCGTCCGCGCAAGGAACGCCGTTGACTGCGTTGTAGGAGCACATGAGGCTCCGGGCGCCTCCTTCTTCCACGACCGCGCGGAAAGGCTCCATGTAGATGTCGCGCAACTGCCTTTCGGAAATGTGCACGGAGTTGCTATCTCGCCCGCCGTCCCACAGGTTGGCCACGTAGTGCTTGGGAGTTGTGACCACTCCATTCTTCTCGAACGCGCTTACGAACGCGACCGCCAGCTTGGACGTGAGTAAGGGATCTTCGCCATAGGTCTCTTCAACCCGGCCCCAGCGTGCATCTCGCACGACGTTGATAACCGGCGACAAGACCTGACGCACACCTTCAGCTCGAGTTTCTTGTGCCACCGCATCTGCGCATTGATGAACCAAATCCGGGTCCCAACTCGCTGCCATCCCGATGCTCTGGGGATAGCTGGTGTGGCCACTGAGGAGCAAACCGTGAAGCGCTTCTTCCCATGGAATGACGGGAATACCGAGGCGCGATTTCTGGGCCAACTGCTGGCTCTCGTTGATGTGCTGAGCCGCATCGGCAGGGGTCGAGGCCCGGTCGCGATAGACGATATTGAAACCAAAGCCCGTGGTAGGAAGGGCAGCCTGTAGTACCGCCGGCTCCGAGTCGCTCCGCAACTGGGCAATTTTCTCCGCTGTCGTCATCCGGCTTAGGAGGTCTTTCACCCGGGCGTCTACCGGCAGTTTTGGATTCTTGTACGGCGGGCTTTGGGCAAGTGCCGAGCCCAATACACACAGCGAAGCGACGGTAACAGCGAGCAGCCTATCCACGTTTGCACGCTACCTCACAGGACAACCTGTGTGGAGTGCGGCGTCTTTAGCGCCCTTTTGGGAGTGCGCGAGCTTGCTCGCGCCTTGTGAGACTTACAACACCGCAATGCCAAGAGCTTGCTCGACATCTCCATTTTCGAAACTGGAGACGACTGTTTGCTGGGAGACGAAGAAGTCGAGCAAGCTCTCGGCCTGAGGATGTCCGGGTTTGCAAAAAAAGCGCGAGCACAAGCTCGCGCACTCCAAATAGCATTCCTCATTCTACGAACCGAACTTCAGTAAACCGCTCGGGCATGTGCGTGTCATAGACGCCGTGCGGCGTCAGGCACCAAGCCGCCTGCCCTTCTCCGCTGTTCGTCTGGATCTTCTGGAACCGGCCAAAGAACATCTTCCAAAAGTCGCCGTCCTTCGGGGGCAGAGAGCGCCCACCCGCCAGATGCTTCATCCCAGCCCAAGGCAGCGCCAACTGCACGGTCCAACCCTTGCTCCGCTCAGATGAGTCGTTCAAAACACCCTCCACATGCACCGCCGAGCGCAGCCCTGGGAAATCCCAATCCAAGAACGCCCATCGAGGCCCGCGCGGGTGCGTCCCCCACCAAAAGCTCTCCGGCTTCCGGTCGAAGTCGCCCGCAAACGACAGAGCCTTCCGACTCAGCAAATCAAATTCTGGAATATCAAACCGGCTACCCCGCTGGTAAGCGTCGCGCCAAACGAAGAACACCTCATACAGCGTCCCCAGCGCGTTGATCTCCAGTTCGTAATAGCAGTCACCACCGTC
This sequence comes from Armatimonadota bacterium, assembly GCA_025363835.1. Taxonomy (GTDB): domain Bacteria; phylum Armatimonadota; class Fimbriimonadia; order Fimbriimonadales; family Fimbriimonadaceae; genus JANYLD01. Next base: position 4,781 of record JANYLD010000035.1, on the reverse strand, counting down.
GATGAACAGCTCGACGTCGTTCTCTGTAAAGATGATCGAGTCCCGCTCGGATAAATGCGCTTTTGGATAAGGCTCCTGCATCCAAAAGCCCACATAAAGGTTCTCATCATCCCAAAGCACAGAAACCTGGGTATCGAGCAAAGCGGGCTCACCGCTCGCCATGTCCACGAACATTGAAGACCTGGCTGCAGACTGCCACGCCGAATCTGACAAAGTGCCATCCAAACGTGGCGGGGAACAGACCTTGCGGGCGAGAAGCGTGGTGCTCATTACGAGCTTAGTTTGAAGCTTAAGTAAGGCGTTCGTCGCTCTTTGTCTTCATCCGCCCTGCTCAAACAAAAGCTGATGATCACGCTACGATCCTTCAGGTCGTAGACAGCGTGCCAAAGCGTCGCCGCAACCTGGACACTCGCAGGAACCGCCACGCAGAAGTTGTTCTCCTTCACCTCGACCGGCGTGAACTTGCCTTTCTTCGCATCAAGCTCAGCCTGCAACATCTTGTAACGATCGAACGAGTTTCCCGAAGGCAAATTCGTCGTGCCGTATTCCGCGATGGAGTGATTTGTGACGATCTGAGGCTTGCCGCCGCCGTCGATGATGTAGTGCTTGCCATCCGCACCCACTTCAAAAATAAACGAATCCCCGCTCGCGTCCCCAATGATGTAGTGGCAAGGCGTGAACGTCGCAAAGTACGGCACGTCCTTCAACCGCTCCCTCGCCTCCTTAGCATTTGCACAGCGATCGAGCACGAATCGAGGCAAGTCCACTTCGCTTAGCCCAAATCCCACCGTGCCTCTCGTGCGCGTTTTAGACATATCGTCTGCCAGCAAAGCCACGCAAACGCCCTTCGAGTTGACCCCGTCGATCGCCCCGCCCTCCATGTCGTAAGCGCAGGTGTACAGCGAGGCCAAGCCGCCCTTCGGATGCATTTCGATCACGTAAGGGTCGCCGGTCATCGATCGCCCGCCCGTCCCGCGCCTCGTCAATTCCGCATAGCTGGCTTTCGGAAAGTCGTAATTGCGGCTGAACATGGCATGTCCGTTGGTGACGAATGAGCCTGGATAGAAAACAACCGAGCAAGCTGGCCGGAAGCTGAGGTCAACTCCAAGGGAAGTAACGTCCATCTGCGTATCGGCAGCCAACCCATAGGCCTCGCGGACTCCCAAAGCCCGCTCGTATCGTTCTGGATAGTTGCTCTTCAACCAATCCAGTTGTTTGTCCCAAACCGCCGGGTTCGGCGCCTTCGTAAGCACAACCCGCTGCTCGTCCCGCGCGATCTCAGCCAGTTTCTTCCCAATCGCTTCATTGTCGCCACGAATGACGATGTGCCGCACGATCATCAAGTCTTGGGGAGTGCCAGCGACCTTGTTCTCAGAGAACTGAGTAACTTGGCCGAAGCTACAAGCGGCTAGAGCGGCAAAGCCGCTGAGAAGTGAAAGGCGAGAGATCATCAATGGAAATACATCTTATCGGAGCAAGACGTTGCCATTTGGGCCAAATGCCATAAGTACGAAGCCTTTGGGTTCAAATCTAGGGAGTGACGAGATCTTGAGGCATCGGCGCAGATAGAACGAACAACAAATCCGGCGTTGTGACCGTTATGTCGTTGTGGTTATCGCATCCCTTTGTGAGTCTTTGTGATTCTTGGTGTGCTTTGTGTTTCAAATCCGGAACAGCTGCAATCATTCCAACTGATGAAAGGCTGTGGAAAACCTGTGCAAAAGCCGCAATTGCATAGATAAACATCTACTATTTCCCAAACTCAAACGAACCGGAAAACGACTCTGTACAACTCCTGTCCGCACAGAACACCCTTCCAAAACGCACGATCTAACCCTATAATAGGTAGACAAACGTGCGCTATATCTTGCACCTCACTTTGGAAGGCTTCTTCATACGCCACAGCGCTCAAACCCGCAGTGGCCCGCTCGCCGTCGTGCGGAATGGAATCGTACTCGACATCAACAAGGAAGCCCGCGCCCGAGGCATGTCTACTGGCATGGAGAAGCGCACCGCGCGCTCCATCGTGCACGAGGCGGAGTTCATTTCCTGGCAAGAGGACAAGTACGAGGAAGCCCAGCGCCAGTGGCTGGATCTCTGCATCGATTTCACTGGAATCATCGAGCCTGAAGAGCAAAACTCTGCCTTCCTCGACCTCAGCGGCCATCCCAGCCCGATCGATGTTTCCGAAAAACTGATCCGCACGCTAGCCCAGGAAACAGGCCTCCAGATTTTTTATGGTTCCTCTTGTTCTAAATGGATCGCCAAGCTCGCTTCCCTACAAGGCGACTGCGGGTCTGCTGCCATTGACCCCGCCCATTTCCTCGCCCCCCTGCCCGTCTCCAAGCTGGCCCCTGTAAGCCTTGAGCACCGCCAGAGACTCAACTTCCTGGGATACAGAACGATCGGCGATATCCTCACCATCCCCCAAGAGGTCCTCCGCCAACAGTTCGGCCCCGAAGGCCTCTTCATCGCCAAAGCTGCCCGAGGAGATTTTATGGATCTCCCTCGCGCTATTTATCCCAAAGACTCCCTCATCGAATCCCTCATTTTCGACGGCCCCGTCGAGTCCCTCGAAACCGTCGACCTCGCGCTCAAAGACCTTGCCCAACGCGTCGCCACAAGACTGTCAAGCAAGAGCCTGCAAGGTCAGGAACTTGAGGTCAGCCTGGAAACGGAAGACAACAAGATCCACAAACAAAAACGAAGGTTCTCCAAACCCATCCACAACCACCCCACCGCCCTTACCTCCCTGCGCCTCATCACGAATGACTTATTGCCACAACCACAAACCTCCGAAATTCATCCTTCATCCTTCATCCCTCATCCTTCCCACGCGCATCCCGAATCCCGTATCCCGTATCCCGTATCTGGCGTAACGGCCATTCGCCTCCAAATGTCCAACCTAAAACAAAACCGCGAAAATCAAAAGGAGCTCATCGGCCACGCTCGCACCAACGACGCGAGCGCTTTCCAACACGTTCGCACCGTCTTCGGCGACACCGCTGTGCTACTAGGCGGCGACATACCCGTTCCGCGTCGAGTGAAGGTGCTCAGGGAGTGGAAAAATGCCATCGGATGGAGTTGAAACTCTCGCCCGATGGCGAGAGGTCGGCCAGTGGTGGGCGAACGAGCCGCAGCTCGAGATCCACCGCTTCATCGACGCCAAAGGCATCCGGCGTCAAGAAGAACGCCCGTTGCCCGCCCTCGCGCCCGTCCACATCAGCGTCTCAGGACCCTATGAGGAGGATTTCAAAGAAGAAATAACCCTGAGAATCCAAAAAGCCAGAGACGATAAGGTGGCGAAAGCATGCGGTCTCCTTCCCAACCAAGATCTCTCCGACTTCATCGTCGACCCCGGCAAGCAGCGCTATGCCGCGCTTCACGTCTTCAGCGGCTACGCCTTCGGCCAAAGCACCTTCAGTGCGGCCGAGCTTCCCGCTGTAGCCGGCCAGCGCAACTACAAAGCCATCCTCATCGCCGACCCGTTCTCCCTCGTCGGCGCCATGGAGTTCTGGAAGACGGCCGACTCCGTCGGCGTCCACCCGCTCATTGGGGCCAGCTTCGAGATGGAAGAAGGCGGCTTCCTCGTCCTCGTGGCCCAAAACCGCGAGGGCTGGAAGAGCCTCTCCCGCCTCATCTCAGCCTGCCATCTGGAAGAGCCCCGTCTCTATCCTCTCTGCAATTGGCAACGCATGGAGCGCCACGCGCAAGGTCTCCTCTGCCTCACCGGAGGAGACGCCGGCCCCATCAACCGTCTTCTCATACGCAAAGAGCTCGACAAAGCCAAAGCCACCCTAAGCCGCCTCACCTCGCTCTACGGAAAAGACAACCTCTTCATCGAGATCGAGCGCAGCTTCCTCCCTTGGGAGAAAACGGTCAACGACCAGCTTCTAGAACTCGCCGCCGGCATGAAACTAACCGCAGTAGCCGGTGGGCAAATCACTCATTCCAAACCCGAGCACTTCGTCGCCCAAGACACCCTCGTCTGCATAGAGTCCCTCTGCCTCATCGACGAAATCGTCGGCAGAAAGCCCATAAGAGACCCTGGCCAACTTCAAATCAAAGCCCCACCCCAACGCGCCCTCAACGCCGAGCGCTATCTCCGGTCCGCGACAAGCATGGAGAAGCTCTTCGCCGACCGTCCCGATCTCCTCACCAACACAGAAAAGATCATCGAGAAGTGCGAGAAAGACATCCTCCCCAAGCGCACCGAGCTGCCCGTGCTCTATCCCAATGAAGAAGCTGTCCTCCGCACTGAAACCTACTTAGCCGCACAACACTTACACAAAACCATCACCAAGAAGCTTAAAGCACGCCTCGACCATGAGCTCGACCGCATCATCAAAAGTGGCTTCGCCGGCCACTTCCTCATCGCCTGGGACATGTGCCGCTGGTCACGAGAGCAAGACATTCTCCTCAGCGGCCGCGGCTCCGTGGTCGACTCGGCCGTCGCCTACTGTCTCGGCCTTTCCCGCATCGACGCCTACAAGCACAACCTCCACTTCGACCGCTTCCTACCTGAAGACGGCAGCAAACGCCCCGACATCGACATCGACTTCGAAGCCCGCAGAAGAGACGACGTCCGTGGTTACCTCGTCGGCAAATACGGCAACGACCACGTCGCCACCGTCGGCGCCATCGGCACGTTCTTCACCCGTGGCATCGTCCGCGAGGTCGGCAAAGTCATGGGCATCCCTCACGAGAGCCTCGACTACCTCGTCAAGCGCCTCCATGGCAGCGTCTCCCCCACCAACCTGGAACAGGCCATCGACGCCAAG